>JACQOX010000164.1 GCA_016202335.1 Deltaproteobacteria bacterium | reverse complement strand
GCCGAGAGCGCCGCCCCCGCAGGCATCCAGGGTTGGATTGATCGTGCCGGAAAAGTTTGCGGTGAGGGATGCCCCTTTCAGAAGTTCATCTGCTGCCGGTGAGGAAAGACTGCCCAGGACAAGGCCGGAGACAAGTCGCATGGCCCCACTGCTGTCGGGGGCAGAACCCACCTGAGCGGGAAGATCGGGAAGGACCTCTGTTGTTCCGGTGGTGAGGGTAATATTGGAAACTTCCGCAAGCGGTGTTCCCTGAACTAAAATAAAAAGTGAAAAATTGGGAAGGGTGACGTTCCCCGAAGGATCGATGTTTCCTTTGGCGATATTGGTTTCGCCGGAGCCGGCACCTTTGCCGTTGATGGTGATGGGAATCTTGAGCTTTCCTTGAGCCGGAAAATCGATATCCGGAAACTCCGAACCGAGTAGGGTGACGTTGGTTCCCTCCGAAATATGGAGCGGGAAAGGGGGGACCTCGGCGCAGACGCGGTCATTTTCTTTGGTGCCGACTTCGATGTTTTTCCCCTTGATGGCGACGCAGAGCTGGGAGCTATACGTGATCGTACAGGCTTTGCCTGCCGCTCCCGTCGAAGGTTTGGGGGCGGTTACATCGCGTTCGGCCGGAGGCGGGAAATAGAGTAAATCCGCATCAGGGCCGGCACAGCCACAGATGGCCAGCATCAGGAGTAAAAAACAATAACGGTGAAAGTGTTTCATAGAATGTACCTTATTATCGGTGTCCCCGAAAAAAAGTTGCTAGCGAGCAACTTTTTTTGAAATCCGCCGAAGAGTACTCATGATGAAGAACCACAGCGTCGCCTTGAGGGTGGCTGTCATACTTATAGGCCTGTCGGCGGTTGGGTATGCTCAGGCCCCAACTCCGCCAACCACGGGGATGGCGGGAACCTGCCAAATCCCCAAAGAGCGGGCCAAAATCGTCTGTAATCAGTCGTCCGGATTTCTCTGCGTCAATACACCTGAAGGCGGCTATGTCAGCGAAGTCTTTGAGCTGCGCGGCAGAATCGATCGAGAAAGTTACCAACTGGCTTCCATCGGTATTTCCGTCCAGAATGATTACACCAAAAGCACGCAAATCGTCGATCCTCCATCTATTCAGATAGATGATCGCGGCTATTTTTCGGCGCGCGTGCCTCTCGAACAGACGGGACCTTATACGATCACGGTCAAAGCGACACGCCTCGCCGGAGAAACGGAACGGCAATCCGTGGTGACGAGCCGCGTGCTTCCGTTTCAGCTGAAACCAGAAAACATCGCGCTGGATCCGGACATCAAGGCAACTCCTTCGACAGATGCAAAATCGATCGACGTCGCGGTGTCGCTGCTTGGAAATTGCAGTTTCTGCGATTTCATCGGAGCTTCGACTGGCGGCATTCTGGTGTCGGTCGTGAATCGCATCACCACGCCAGATGGATCGACCAAAGAAGTTCGCTGCCAGACAACGACGGAACAACAAGGCGCGGGAAGGTTTCAACTCGGCGTTCCAACGCTGCCAGGGAAAAATGCCATGACGATTTCGGCATGCAATGCAGCGCACGGGGCAACTTGTCCTGCACTTGCTCCCATCGCATTTCAGGTGGAAGGCGCGGGAGATGGCCTCACGATTTTATCCCCATTACCCCTTCCAGCTTACGCGAAATCTGCTTATCCCAGCATTCCCTTTTCGTTTCGTCTGGCGGGAGCAAAAGATGCCTGTGTAGAAGTCTTTGCCAATCGTGAGCGTATTCAGGCCTGTCGTGCGGGAGATGATATTTACCGGGTGAATCTTATACCACGGATTGGGGTCAATGTGGTGACCGTATCTTCCGGGAAGCGCGATATTCCGTGGGTTTTCGGTTATGGCGACATCACAAGCCCATTTGCCGAAAGTAAAACGATGACCGTCCCCGGCGCTCTGAAACTCTCCTTAAGCGAGTCGTTTATTTCACACGTGATTTTTCCCGCGCTGAACAACTTCTTGCAATCCGATGCATTTCAAAACGTCTTTTCCCTCCTTGATTCCGAAGCCGAGGATGGGGTTCAAACTTCGTCCCCCAATATCGAAGGACAGCTCACGGAAATGCTGCCTATCTGTCGTCCGGCGGTGAGTGGACCGATTCTCAGCATCGCTCTTCGAGATCGCCCACACATCGGTCGCGCGAAACTTGAATCTTTGGTGATGAATCAGGGAAGTGTGGACGTGGCGCTCAATGTCGATGACCTCCTGGTGAAGCTCAACTTGATGGGAGACAAAGATCGCGATGGCAAGAACGATGGGGAGCCACTCCCGATGATTCTTTCCTTCAAGAAGGCTATTTTTCATGTGAGGCTGGAAGAACAGGAATTTCAAGGCCGTGACGTTTTTCTCGTCACGAGTAAATACAATGACTGCGATTTTGCCCCGGATCATTATTGCAAACATGCTCCCACACCCCTCATTCCCAAAAACTTGGCAGGAAATGCGAGCGGCTATGGCCATTTTGTGGCGTGCGAAGTCGCGGCCGCTCATGAAAGCGTGCTCCCGCTCTGCCGCGTGCTCAATTCGCTCAACGCCCAGACCGACATCATCAGCGACAAGGTTTTGAGTGCGCTCAACCAAGCCTTGGTCTGTGGTGGTTCGCGGGCCTTGCTGACAGCGATGGACAATATTCGCGCCATGCCGCTGAACATTGGGCCCATCGCGGGCCTCCTGGGACCGACGTCTGTTCCGCTTGGGCTTACCTTTGCTGGATCAACGATGATTCAGCCGTCGGGCATTGAACTTGAGCCACTTGCCGGGCTTGGCGATAAATCATTTTTTGAAGCGTTGCCTGTGAAATTGCCGAGCGTTGGTTTGATCCGCAATCCATCGCAGGCTGAAACACCAGTGCCGTCAAAAAGCCTCGAGCTTGGTCTCACCGAAGATTTTCTTAATAGCCTGCTGATGCTCGCGACGTGGGGTGGTCAGGGAAAAGGTCTCTTGGACCTGGATCTCTCTGAGCCGTCATTTGAAAACATGGGAGTTCGCTTCAGTGAGCTGTGCGGTCTGAGTCAACAGCCGGCAGCCATCTGCCCCATCAGGCCGCGCTTAAAAGAACTCCTCGGAACCACCCTTGCCAATCAAGGATACCTTGCCGCGGATCAGCCGCTCCTCGTGCGTATCCGCGGGAATAGGGCCTTGGCGCCGCGGCTGAGTGTCGTCACACCGTCCGAAGTGCCGATGATAGAAAAAAAGGAAGGAGTGGTCGAAGAGCCGCTGGGATCGCTCATCGAATTTGAGCTTCCTGCCCTTGAACTCTCTTTATATGCCTTGGAGCTGGAGGAGAATCGTCCCCCCGATGCTACTGGAAATCGCCCGGTGCGACTCGATCAACAAGGTCATCCGATTATTCGCTCCATGCTGACACAGGCGGATCCGAAGCAAGGACAAATCATTACCCTGGAATTGTCGACGTTGCTGGTGCTTGAGGTTGGCGAGCTTGAAACAGATCCGAATGATCCTTCGCAGTACAGAGTATTTCTCCGACCGCTCGCCGATCGCTCGCGGCTTGTGCTTTCGCCTGTCCCAGGAACCAATCGAACCACCATTGCCGATGAAAATTTTGGCGATATCTTGCGTGAAAAAATCAAAGTCGCGCTGGTGGAGTATTCTCGCAAGGAAGCGGGGTTTTACATTCCACTTCCAAAGGAAGTTCAACTTTCTTCGGGAAATGGAAACGATGCATTTTCGTTATTGGGGCTTCGCTCTTTGAGCATGGGTGGCGAAGGACTTTCTTTGGAGCTTTCGCCGGAAGCGAATGTGATTACCATTGGCCTGGAACCCATATTGACTCAAATTTTGCGGCGAGCTGGGACCCAAGTGACAGTCCGATTGCCGAATTAAAACCTCAAGACCAATTCTTCCTGTTCCCCTTCATCGATGCTCACATTGATCCACTTCTTGAGAAGCTGCGAGGCGTCGGGATCGTTGTACGAGGCTTCGATGTAATATTTCCCGGGTTGGATTTCGAAGAGCTTCCAGTCGTCGCCGGTTTCGCCGCTGATGAGCTCGCGATCAGCGCCGTATTGGAAAACGCGGAAGCTGCACTTGATGATTTTATTGTTCGGTCCCCGGCCGATAATTTTGATTTTGCCGGCGGTGAACACTGCTTCATGGCTCACCGGTTCGCCTTCTTTGACGTTGATGTCGCGGACCCAGACCGTGGCAGCTTCTTGACCTGCCGGGGCTTCTCCATTTTCGGCCAAGGCATCGTAATGACCGGGCGGCAGGTAAAAGGTCTTCCATTCCTTGGACGAAGAAGATTTGCTGACGAGGTCATTTGTGTCGGAGTTGTAAATGGTAAAGAAGGCCGAGATCTCACGTTCTTTGGCGTCGCGCGAACGCAGCCGTAATTGTCCCAGAGAGAAAACGGCTGTGCTGTCCGTGGGCTTATCCGCAGCAACGATGACATCATTCACCCAGATCGATGGTTTGGGTTGATTTTCATCTTCCGTGATTTCCGCCAAAATGTCGTAATTTCCAGGCGGGAGAGAAAGTTTGACCGGAGTTTTGGCGTCGTAGGGCATGCGGACGAGGAAATCATTTTTGCCCTGTTCACGAATCGAAAACAAGACGCTGAGCGCTTTTTTCTTGGTGTCTTCGGCCGTAATCGTCAGGGATCCCATTTCAAAGATGCCGGCCGCAGTCGTGGTTTCCGACGGAGCAACCACGAGCCCAGCGAGTTTCACGCGCGGGCTCACCGGACCAGTTGGATCCTGTCCCAGGCAGACGATGTCATAGATTCCAGGGGCAATGGCAATGTTGCCGCCCTCTGCCGGGAGTGCGCCGCTGGCGACAATCGTTTCTTGCCCGGCTTTCATGAGTTGGAAGAGGAAAGGAATCGCCTGTCCCTGGGAAGTCTTGACGTCAAAGGAGATTTCTCCGCGCTGAAACCGGAACGTTTTTTCAACAGACTGGCCGACGCCGATGTCGATTCCTTTTTCCTCAAGCGAGAAAAATTCGGGTGTGGCCTGATGGAGCTCTGTTGTGACGGTGTATTTTCCAGGCGACAAAAAGACATTGGTGACTTCGGCTTTCCCTTCGATTTCAGCGGTTGGTGTTTCCGTTCCTTCGGGGATGAATTGGTAACGCGCTTCAGCGAGTCCGCCGTGTTCGTCCAAGGCCTGCAGGCTAAGGGAGCCAAGGTCAAAGCTGATGGCATGCTCGATCTTGCTGTCGGCCAGGACTTCGATTCCTTTGATCAGCTTGGACGGTTTCTTGGCTTCGGGAGATCCGACATATTCCACCATGAGGTCATACGTTCCCGGAGTGATCTGTAGAAGTTTGGTCCCGAAACTGGATTCTTTGCGTGCGACGGTGGACGTCCCCGCGGCAAAAAACGTGAGTTCCGTTGGAATGGGAACATTTCCGGCCAGGGTTGCAATCTTTACATTATACGGAACTGTGGAATTGATGGCTTCATCAAGCGATGTCCGGAGTTCCTCTTCATTGCGCGCCAGGAGAAACTTGCCGTCTGTCGTCGTCGCGAGGCATTCTAAGAAAGCTGTGTCTTCAGCCGCGAGATCGAATCCAACGACGTGAATTTGTGTTTTCGGTTTCCCTGCTTTGAGTTCTTTGATGCGAGCGCAAGGATCTGCTTCGCAGCTGTCTCGGCCATCGGTGATGAGAACGATGACACGGTCAGCTTCCAAAAGCGGTGGAAAATCGTCCAATGCTGCGGCGAGCGTATTGAAAATAGGGCTCGAACCTTTGGCGGTAATTTTCCCTAAGAGTTTTTGAGCTGCCACTGGACTTACTTCCCCCAGCGGGATGATCAGTCGTTGATCTTGGCAATTATTGTCGCTTGCAGGGGACTCACTGCCGAAAACGCGAATACCGACATTGCGTGGGTAATCTTTATTGTCTGCGACGCGTTCCAACGTTTCTGCAATGACAGAGGATAACATTTCACTCTTTGTTTTGGTGGTGCCGATGAAGGGCGTGGACATGCTTCCCGGCGCGTCGACAGCGATGATGATGTTAGTTTTTGAAGATAGCAGCCGTGGCAGAGCAGGGAGTTCTTCTGCCCCTTCTTTTTTCACAGCGTCCGAAGGTGGCGAGGGCGCCGCAAGGCTTTTGACGCCTTCTGCAGATGCTGGCTCGCTCGGTTCTGATAAAGTTGCCATTCCCGGCGGGGCGGGTTCCACAGCAGGAGGCGTTGCTTCAAGGGGAGCCGGTGCAGCAGGTTGAGGTGATGGTGGTGGTTCCGGCAAAGCCGCAGCAGGAGGCTCCGAAGGCGTTGCCGCAGCCCCATAAAAAGTGGCTTGCTTCTGTTGGGTGGCTTTGGCGATGGGCTCGTTGACGATGGCTGATTCCGGGGGTTTGGCCTTACAGGCCTGCGTTCCGACGAGCAGGAAAAGGGTAGCGCAGAAAATCGAAAAATGACGTGAATTCATAGTTTTGGCTTATAACAAAGATCGTCAAAAAAAACACGCAACTTTTTTGGAAATGGGCCGATATAAAGACAAGAGGAAACTATGCCAAAACCAATTACGCCAGCACAGCCAGCATCACGTCCTTCGGTCACAGAACCCGAGGCTGGTACTCAAAAGAAACGCCAAACTGAATCTTCGGATTTTGCGATGGCAACTTCGCGGGGTGGAAGTCTCCTTGCTTCACTGACGTCTTTTGTCGGTCGAACGGTGCTGGGAGCGCCGGGAGCAACGTCCATACGTCGATTTATTATCATCAATGAGTACAATGTAGAAGTTCTCATCGATGATGCCTTGAACCGGCCGAGGCCTGAAAAGCATATGGGTATTCTTTTCGTAGACCCAGATGTCTTCCTGGGAACAGCGCTTGAGCAGCGCTATCTGAATGCATTTCAATATCACGAATTGTATCTGGTCCCAGTCTTTACCGGCGCGCAAGAGTCGGAATTGTTAAGAACACTTTGCGACGCTCTTCCTCGAACGTGCCGTAAAACCGGCGATGGTGAGCCTGTTTTTTTTGAACGGCTCATGAATAGCCTTTATTTCAATGATGAAAGGACCATGGCGAATGCTGTGACCAAGGAGAAAAAAGAGAAGGTAGCTGAATCGACGAGGACAGGAACCTCATCAATTGCACGAAATGTTCTTAATCCCCGAATCATCTCAAGAACAAAAACCTCGACAGTAAACCCTGGTGCTGCCGAGGTGAAAGTCACGACAGTTCGTGCGGTGGAAGCTGAAACTCTTGACCTGGTGGGCACTAAAGCAGCGGTAGACTTTGAACCCCTTGATACGTCTGCGGCTTTTGAAAAGCTGAAAAAGGCGAGGGCAAGTGAACCTGCTCCACGTGTCATTTTGGTGGATGGATCACAACCGTATGCGGTCGGCGATGCCCCCATTAAAGCGCTTCGTAAAATTCTCGATGATGACTCGAAGAAATCGGCTCCTCTTTTTGTCATTGATGCGAATGCTCCATACGCCGCGGAATCATGGAAACGATTTATTGAAGACATGCAGAAAACGCACCGCGTTTCTCGCGTCATGCCAGATCTTTTATCAGAACCAGCAGTTTACGCTGTCAGAAAAAATGGCGAAATCGAAGACTACCAAGGCAATGCCAAAAAAGAGATTGCCAACAGCAAAGAGCTCACACCGAAAAATGTCGATAAACTGCTCGCCGGTTTGAAACCGGGTCAAAAGGTGCTCCTCGGCATCGCTCAAGATCCGCGCGATGGGGCTTTCATCGAGGCCATGAATGCCGCGACAGGAAACGGAAAAAATCTGGCAATGGTCGTGGCATGGTCTCCGGATAAGCCAGAAGTCGATGCCATGCTGCTCGGTCGATTTAATCAGACGTTTGAGATAAACGACCAGTATCGCATTGTTGAAGTGGTCAGAGACATCAAAACGAAAGAACTAAAAATAAACTTTTTGGAGCAAGATCTTAAACCAGAAGAAAGGACCGTCGAAAAAAATCTATCTTCTTTGCAGATTGCGATGCTTCAGCCATTTGCAAGTCGCGGCTATGACGGCTATTTTGAAGTGTTCCGGAGTGATAGTGAACTCGAAAAACGTCTTAAAGCTTTTGAAGCAGATGCTCAGAAAGGTGGGAAAGTTGAGTGGCCGGTACTTATCGAAGGTGATAACGATAAGGCGACGATGCGACTCGCACAGGATTCTGCTTTGGAACTTCGCGATCGCGAAATGGCCAATCCGGTTTGGGTTGTAGATAAAAATTCCCACCCATCGATGAGTGGTTATGGATACGAAGATGGAAAGCGAACTCGGAATCCTTATGACCTAGATGGCTGCACCACGGTGAAAACAGATACAGAATGGTCCAGCATTGTGCATGGGAATAAACAAACTCTGGTGATGGTCATTGATGAAGTTGATCCGAAGTATCGGGAAAAAAGTCTGGCAATGCGACAGGACCTTGTTCGTACGCATATCAAAGCGACCAGCGATGATGAAAATATCGAACTTTCATACAGTGAACTTCAGCCTGATAAACAAAGAGAAAAGCGGGATGCTAAAATAGAAAGTCTTGTTTGTATTCCCAAAGATGCTCTTTGGAGAAATACTTTTGAGGCAGGTACTAAAACTATCGCCAATTATGCTGCAAAAGCGGACCTCTTTCCCTTTTTATTTCTTCTCAAGGGACGGGGGGGAACTCGATCGCTCGTCAACATCGGCGGCCGGCATCCTGATGAAAATGAAAATAACGAGGTTGTGATGTCATATGGGGATGAGCCGATGGTCCATGAAAGAGGAGAAAACCCTTTCAAAGGCAAGCTGAAGGTTACAACTCCTGCCGCCGAACGTCGCGTTATGAAAGCTGATGACGTCACGCCTAAGTCTGAACATCTGAAGATTAAAACGGCTATATCAAGAAATATAGAAGGAACCTTAAATCGAGATCCGGTGTTTAGAACGGAATTTAATAGGCAATTAGAACGCGAAAAGACAGGCGGCGGCATTCCGACCATCCATGTAAGGTTTATTT
>JACQOX010000167.1 GCA_016202335.1 Deltaproteobacteria bacterium | reverse complement strand
AGCTCATCGAACGCAACACCACGATTCCGACGAAAAAGAGCCAGGTGTTTTCAACGGCGGCTGACAATCAGACGTCCGTGGAAATCCACGTGATGCAGGGCGAGCGCGACATGGCCGGCGACAACCGCACGCTCGGAAAATTCCATTTGGATGGCATTCCGCCCGCACCTCGCGGCGTGCCGCAGGTCGAAGTCACGTTTGACATCGACGCCAACGGCATTGTGCACGTCGGTGCCAAGGACATGGCCACGCAAAAGGAACAGAAAATTACCATTACCTCGTCGTCTGGACTCGCGAAAGATGAAGTCGAAAAACTGGTGAAAGAAGCTAAGTCCCACGAAGCCGAAGACAAGAAACGCCGTGAAGAAATTGAAACGCGCAATCAGGCCGACACGATGGTGTACAGCACGGAGAAACTGCTCAAGGAAAACCGCGACAAACTCAAAGAAGACGACGTCAAACGCGTCGAAGACGCACTCGCCGCCTGTAAGGCAGCACTTGAAAAGAAGGATTCCGCGGAAATCAAAAAGACGGTCGAAGCGCTGACCCATGCTTCGCATGCCCTGGCTGAAGCCATGTACAAAGCGTCGGCCGAAAAAGAAAAGGCCGACGGCGCTCAAGAGACAGCAGGTGCCGACAATGGGGCTGCCGAGAAAAAGAAAGACGAAAAAGTCGTTGATGCAGAGTTTGAAGAGACGAAATAGGGGATTTTATTTTTTGCCGTCAATGACGAGCACCATCTCCCCTTTGGTCATTTTCATTTTCAATGACTCAACGAGCTCCGAAAGCTTTCCGCGGCGAAATTCTTCGTGCATTTTCGTGAGCTCACGCGCGAGACAGGCATCGCGATCACCAAAGACGCTCAGACAATCAGCGAGAATTTTTTCGACCTTCCAGGGTGAGACATAGAAGAGAAGCGTGTGCGAAATATCTCTGAGTTCTTCCAGGGCATGAATGCGTTTCCCAGGTTTATCGGGAAGAAACCCGACAAAAGTAAAACGATCGGTCGGAAGGCCCGCAGCCGAAATCGCCGTTGCAACGGCCGATGGCCCAGGGATGGGGACAACCTTGATTTCAGCTTCAACCGCAGCCCGCAGCAATGGATAACCAGGATCGGAAATGCATGGCGTACCTGCATCAGAGACAAGCGCGATATTTTTTCCATCGCGCAGTTGACCCAGGATGGCATCAACTTTCATGCGTTCATTGGCCTGAAAAAAACTCGTAAGCGGCGTGTGGATGTCAAAATGCGTGAGCAACTTTCGGGTGTGCCGCGTGTCTTCAGCAGCAATGAGGTCGACTTCTTTGAGAATGCGCAGCGCCCGTGGCGTGATATCTTCCAAGTTGCCGATCGGAGTCGCAACGATGTAAAGGGTTCCAAACATCAGAATCAATGAATAGCTTTCTTAAGCTGACCAAGATCTTCTTCCGCAAGACACATCCGGCGTTCCATATGATCAAAACGAAGCTCAAGTCGTCCTGTAGCTAACCGATTTTCGCGCATTTGAAGGGAAAGATCACGAATGTCCTCTTTAAGTTCAGATTTCACTTCTTGAATCTGCTGGGCCAGTAATCGAACTGCTGCTTGAGTTATGTGAATATCCGATTTGAGTTCATCACGGAGTGAAGTCATTTTCCCATTCATCTCCTCACGGAGCCCTTGAATACCTTCCACCACAAGATCAAGTTTGTGATCGAAAGCTTCCACCATGATTCCAAAGCGATGTTCCATTTCTTTCACAGCTCCTTCAATGACATCTTCCATGAGCCACCTCCTGTGAGATGTCAACGAATTGCAGAAGCTATGCCAATGAGAAGCCCAACAAATTCAAAAGGATAAAGAAGAGAGGTGAAGCATATTGACTCACACCTGGAGCGTTTTGCTCCATTATGGCTTCCACGCGATCGGAAATCTACGCCCAATGCCAAATGCCTTCCACGTCACTTTAAGTCCTGGCGCCGCCTGACGACGTTTGTAT
Source organism: Deltaproteobacteria bacterium (assembly GCA_016202335.1). Classification (GTDB taxonomy): domain Bacteria; phylum UBA10199; class UBA10199; order 2-02-FULL-44-16; family 2-02-FULL-44-16; genus JACQOX01. The sequence continues at coordinate 3,595 of JACQOX010000167.1, read as the reverse complement.
TCGTTGCGGTCGACACGGCGGAGGACGTCATCGACAACGAGCCGACCAAAACCCATATCCACGATTTCTTGGCGACTCTTGTGATCTTCGATGTAGGCCTTCAAAATCTGATCGAGCACAGGATATGGCGGCAAGATATCTTGATCCGTTTGATTGGGTTTGAGTTCGGCCGTGGGCGGACGATCGATGATCTCGCTCGGAATCACTTCTTTCTCGCGATTCATCCACCGCGCCAGTTCATAGACCATGGTCTTGGGTAAATCTGAAATCACCGCCAGTCCCCCGGCCATGTCGCCATAGAGCGTACAGTATCCGACAGACAACTCAGATTTATTTCCGGTCGACAAGACGATGGCGCCGGTGCTGTTGGAGATGGCCATCAAGATATTGCCGCGGATGCGCGCCTGAATATTTTCTTCCGCCTGTGAAATGCGTTTCGACGTGTATGCCAATGTCTTTCGATAGGCACGATAGAGAGAAGAAATTGTATGAATTTCCGTTTTAATTTTGAGCCGTTTCGCGAGCTCGAGGGCATCGGACACGCTTTGCTTTGAAGTATAGGGGGATGACATCAGAATCCCGGTCACACGCTTGGGCCCCAAGGCCTTCGCTGCAATGGCGGCAACCACCGCAGAATCGATGCCACCAGAAAGACCGATGACCGCTCGTTCAAAACCACACTTTTGCATGTAATCGCGAAGTCCCAAAGTCAGCGCGCGCTCCACATCAAAGATGTCGGGCGAAGATGTTCGGAGTTTCGAATGGGAAGGTAAGGCCAGATCCACCACAAAACGATCTTCCTCAAAGGATTTCCCTTCATGAAGAGGAAAACCTTGCCGGTCAAAGGCCAGGCTGTGTCCATCAAAAACCAATTCATCGTTGCCGCCGACAAGATTGCAGTAGATCACCGGTCGGTGAAATCGCTTGGCCGCTTCTTGAACAATCGACGTGCGAATATTCTTTTTCTGCAGGCTGAACGGTGACGCCGAAATGTTGATCAAGACATCGGCGCCTTCACGCACACACTGTTCGATGGGATCACGCTGATAGATACGGCGACCGCCGACGAGATAGGCGCTCCACATGTCTTCGCAGATCGACAGCCCGATGTTGAGGCCTTTATAGGTATGCACTCCTTGAGCATGGGCTGGTTCAAAGTAACGGGCTTCATCAAAGACATCGTACTCTGGGAGCAGCGATTTGTGCTGAACAAACTGAACGCGACCATCGTGAACAATCGCCGCACTATTATACAGACCGCGGCCTACAGCGTACGGATTACGCGACACAAAGCCAATGACAGCTGCAATGCCCGTAACCCGCGCAGCAATGCGTTCAAGCGTCTCTATGTTGCGGTCAATGAAACTGGGACGTTCCAGAAGATCACGCGGCGGATAGCCACAGATGGCAAGTTCCGGGAAAATCGCCATCTCCGCACCCTGTCCTTCGGCCCAGGAAATTCCATCGAGGATTTTTTTTTCATTGCCTTTGAAATCCCCGACCGTTGTGTTGATTTGCAGGATGGCAATCTTCATTGACGCGGTAAGATCCATGCCGCTTGGGCAAAGTCAATGAAGGAGTTTCTCATTGATCTTCCATCGCCACTTTGGCAAACACGCAGAACACATGAGGAGAATTTTCTTTAAGCTCTTCTGCTTCATCTTCACCGCGGTGACGCTTTCTGCGTGCGCCACCATCACTATCCGCGCCGAACGGCTGGTGCCGGCCAGACATCCTTTGGCAGACGTCCAATCCATCGCCATCATCGATTTCCCATCGTTTGAAGAAAGCGAAGACGAGATCGCTGAGAAGCTGCGTGAGCATGTGATTTCAGAAATTCAACAAAACGGATTTCTGAGCGTGGCTGATGGTCATCTCCCTCCAACTCCTACAGGGAAACGCGCTCCCACTTGGCGAGATCAGTGGAAAAACTATGGAGCAAGCGTCCACGCTTCGGTCGTTTTGGGCGGAGAAATCGATCGCGCCGGAGTCCAAACCACTGCTGATGGAAAACAGGGCGCTATCGTTCTCACCACTCATGTGCTCGATGTCGCCACCGGTAAAATCCTCGGCAACGATCGACTGATAAAAGTCGCAACGTTCAAATATTCAGAAAGCGACGTTCCCGATGATGATGACATCATGAATGAGCTCATCAAAGAAATGTCTCAGAGCATTGTGGAAACCGTTTCACCACGCCTCATCGGTGGATCTGTCGAATTCCTCAAAAATCCTGAATCTGAAACCGGACTTCAACTGGCGCTCTCCGGAGAATGGGCTTCAGCGGTCGCTTCCTGGAAAGAAGCTCTTCGCCATCACCCGGAGAGTCATGTGCTTCATTATAATCTTGGCGCTGCCTATGAATTCCTGGAGCTCAACGATCTGGCGAAATTTCATTTTCATGAAGCATTGCAACTCAAAAAGGACAAACGCTACGAACGGGCCTATGGCCGCCTTTCTCAATCCAACGAAGCTTCCAAACAGCTAGAGAAAAGCATCCAACAAGAAGATCTTGACGAACCAATGGACGAAGAGACCGACGAGAAACCCGTAACCGATCAAGATTGATGACCGTTTCCCCCACACATACGAACGATGTGTAAAACGATATTGTATTCGCTCGATCACCACCAACAAACTGATCACGAGGATGACCACCCCCAGAGGATGAAGAGCAATGCTTTCGCGAAGATCGCCGCGAAACATCGCCAGGACCGAACGCGTCAAACCACATCCCGGGCAATCGAACCCAAGGAAATTTTTGACGACACAAAGATCCATAAAGGGAAATTAAAGGCCGGCCTTTTTCGCCGCAAAATCGCCGATGACTGGGATTTTCCAGCGTTCACCTTGATAAGCTTTGATCAGACAGATGATCCACAGAATCATGGCCGCGAGCCAAAGGAGCGGAATGAAAAATCCGACGATCACGCCGAGGACGCTGGCGATAACGCCCATGATGGCAGCCAAGATCTGCAGCCCGATGAGGAGAATGAAATAGGCAATGCCGAAGGTGGTCCCCTGCCAGGCATGGAAACGCACATCCAGATCTTCTTTTTCAATCACCAAGAAAATGATGCTCGTGATCGGCAAACAGACATAGCACAAGAGGCTCGCGATGTTCGGCGCCAGGCCCGTGGAGGTTGGCTTGAGATTGGGTTCCGTGCCGGCTGCGATCATGTCTTCCTCCTTGATGGGGATTTTCATTAAAGAAATTTTCTTCTGGGTGCAACACTTTCCTCGTGGTCTGACGCATACATTTTTTCCAAAAGATCATGGTATTTCTTGGCGATCTCCCGGCGGCGGAGCTTGAGCGTCGGCGTCAATTCACCACTTTCCACAGAAAAGGGTTTCGTGAGCAGCGTGTATTTTTTGATCGTTTCAAAATGTGAGAGCTGAAGATTAACCGCGTCGACATGCTGCGCGATCGGAAGTTCGGCCATTTCTTTGACCACCAAAAGTGCGGTCAGGAATTTTTTCCCATCGCCATACAGAAATGCGGTGTCGATAAAGGGACTTGCCTCGAGCAGTTTTTCAATCGATTGCGGTGCGATTTTTTTCCCGCCGGACGTCACGATGAGGTCTTTTTTGCGGT
>JACQOX010000002.1 GCA_016202335.1 Deltaproteobacteria bacterium | reverse complement strand
GTAAAAGCACGATCGAATGGAATCAGAAGGATTCCGTCATCAAACTTATTTCCGACGACGACTTTAAAATGAAAGCGGTCATCGATATCGTGACCACGAAAATCTTTCGTCGCGGAATCGACATCCGAACCCTCGAGGTCGGCAAAGTTGAAACCGGAGCTGCGGGCCTCGTCAAATGCGACGTCAAACTGAAACAGGGCGTGCCGCAGGAAACGGGCAAAGCGATCGTGAAAGACATCAAAGAAGCAAAAATGAAAGTTCAGGCGCAGATTCAAGAAAACCAAGTGCGCGTGTCCGGCAAAAAACGAGACGACCTCCAAGAAGCCATCGCGCTCGTGAAATCCAAGGATTACAAGCTTCCGCTGCAGTTCACGAATTTTAGGGAGTAACGCCGCTTTGTACTATTTTCTGTGGGCCTGTAAAAAAGTATGTACTTTTTTATACTTCCGTTACGATTTTACCCCTTTTCTGTCGCAGAACTTGGCATTACACATCAAAAAGAAATCAATGACCTCCTGGAGTTGGGGGGTCCCAGAACCTTATCTCAGACAAAATAAAATCAAAGCTCAGCGGTGGTCATTAGAATAGGCCTCTTGCGTAACTCCAGGCAATTTTTGTCATTGCGAGGCCGTGGCAATCTCCCGTGAACAATTGATTTCAGGAGATCGTCGCCCCTGCGATTGAATTATTAAAAACATTGGTATGAAGTTAAAAGGTTCTGCGTCAATCAATCCGTTTGCGGAATTTCAAAACACTCAGGCTGACGACTAGCACCGCCATTCCCAGCAAGGGAAGGATTTGTTTCCAGACGTCAAAAAGATTGAGTCCTTTCAGAACGATGCCGCGGATGATGGTCAGGAAATACGTGAGCGGCAGGACGTAACTCACGTACGAAATTGGCGCCGGAATCATTTCGCGCGGAAACACAAAATCTGAAAGCAGCACCGACGGAAGCACGAAAAACATCACGAGCTGAGAGGCCTGCTGTTGATTGTCGGCGATCGTCGAAATAAAAAGTCCGATCCCCAAACAGACAAAAACAAAGAGCAGCGTCGTCGAAAAAAGCGAAAAGAGATCCCCTCTGATCGGCACCTGGAAAAGCAGATGGGCGAAGACCAAGATGAGCACCATGATGATCATGCCGATGGCAACGTACGGAAGAATTTTCCCGATCATGAGTTCGTACGGTTTGATGGGGGTCACGATGAGCTGCTCAATGTTGCCCTGCTCTTTTTCACGGACAACGGCCGCAGCTGTGATCATGGGCACGATGAACGACAACAAGAGTCCCACGAGTCCCGGCACCATAAAGTAAACACTCTTGAGGTCCGGGTTGTACCAGAGCCGCTGACGAAGATCGATCGGTCCAGTGTCTGCGGGGAGCAAACCTTCTTTTTGCATAAACGCGGCGACGATCGCACGACTCGTATTGATGGCCGTGTTCGCGTACATCGAATCCGTGCCGTCGATGGTCATCTGCACCGGCGTTTCAGCATTGCTCAATACTTTTTTCGCAAAATCCGGCGGAATGCGCAGTCCCACCTTCATGCCGCCGACGTCGATGGCTCGACGCAGTTCCCCCGGCGACGACACCTTCATTTTGATATCGAAATAGGCCGACTGCTCAAATGTCTCCACCAATCGCCGCGAAATCGGCGTCTGCGATTCGTCGTACAAGGCCGTCTTGATGTGTTTCACGTCCATGTTGATGGCGTAACCGTAGAGAATCAGCTCGACCGCCGGCATGAGCAAGATGAGCATGAGCGTGCGCGGATCGCGGAAGATGTGCAGAATTTCTTTCCAGGCAACGGCCTTGATGCGGCTCATGGGTGCTCCGTGGCGAGCGCAGCAAAGACGTCCTCAAGCGACGTCGCATTCGTCTTTGCCTTGAGTTCTGCCGGTGAGCCGTGGACGAGCAATTTTCCCTGACTGATGAAGGCCAATTGATGACAGCGTTCGGCTTCTTCCATGTAGTGCGTCGTCACAAACAGCGCCACACCACTCTGCGCGATTTGATAAAGCCATTCCCACAGTGAACGCCGAAGAATAGGGTCAATGCCGGCCGTGGGTTCATCGAGAAATAAAATGCGCGGCCGATGGAGAATGGCGATGGCCAGCGCGAGCCGCTGCTTCCAACCTCCAGAAAGCTGCCCTGACCGTCGTTTGCGAGCATCTTCGAATCCCGCCATGGCGATCACTTCATCGATGCGCTTCTTTTTTTCGTGGCCAGAGAGTCGGTAGACTTCAGCATAGAAATTGAGATTTTCTTCCACCGTCAGGTCGGCATAAAGGCAGAACCGCTGCGACATGTAGCCAATAGCTTCTTTGACGCGTTCCGGTTCGCGCCCAACGTCGTAACCACCGACCAGCGCCGATCCGCCGGTGGGCTTCAAAATACCACACAGCATGCGGATGGTCGTGCTCTTGCCTGAACCGTTGGGGCCAAGAAAGCCGAAAATTTCGCCGTATCGCAGCGAAAAATTCACGTGATCGACGGCCACAAGCGACCCAAAGCATCGGGTGAGGTCATGCGTCGCAATGGCAATATGAGATGACATTTTTTCGCTTACTCCAGACTGAGCACCACATCGGCACTGACCCCAGGCTTCAATGTTCGCTCGGGATCGTCCACCGCAATTTTGACCGCAAACGTCTGATTCACGCGCTCTTCCGAGGTCTGCACATTGCGCGGCGTAAATTCCGCTTTGGGAGAGATGTAAGTGATACGCCCTTTGACATCATGGGTCGTGCCGTCAAAGCGAAGCGTAACTTCCTGTTGCAGGTGAACGCGACTTACGCGATCTTCGGAAACATAGACGCGCACCCAAGGTTTTCGGTCGTCACCAACCACGGCGATGGGGCCACCGGCAGGCACTATTTCTCCAGCTTCATGGAGCTTCACGAGCACCACGCCGTCAACCGGTGCCACGACTTCCTGGTCGTCAACCGAGAGCTTTGCCTGCTCCACAGCCTGCTCGGTGGCACCACCCTGCTTGAAAAGCTTCACCAACCGTTCGTGATCGCGCTTGGCCTGGGCGTAGCGATCCAGTGTCGCCAGTTGCTGGCCTTTTTTGACGTCATGGCCTTCCTCGATCAGGATGTTGTCAACGCGCCCCGCAACCCGCGCGCCAACCGCGTGTTCCGTGTATTCCAGCGTTCCTGACAGTTTGAGATTTTTTTCTCCACCGCTGCAGGCCACGATGAAAAACACCACGACCGCTTTAAGGACGTTATTTATCTTTTTCATAACTCTCCCAAAGTTCCAAGCGCCCGCGCAAGGTTGAGATACGCCAGGCAGAGCGTTGCCTCGGCTTCGGATACGCTGTCGTTCGCTTCCGCCAGCAAAAGTTCGGCATCTTTTACTTGCAAAGACGTTCCCACGCCCATGCGATGGCGCTCCACGGCCAGTAACTGAAATTTCTGCGCTTCATTTTTTTCTGATTCGATGGCCGTTTTCATCGATTTGGTTTTTTCCAGAATGTCGTGAGCTTGGAGAATTTTTACATCAACCTCGCGCGCAACTTGCCCATGGCGGAGTTCACTTTCGCGCACGCGGCTTTCGGCTTCTTGGATGCGAAAATGTTGTTCGCCGCTTTTAAAAATCGGCATCGAGGCCTGCAGTCCAAAGGCATAAGTTCCGGAAGATGCGCTTGGAGATTTTCCGCTGGCTCCATAATCTGCCTGCGCCGAAAGCTTCGGCAACCAGTCGTATTTTTCAACCGTGCGTGCCGCACGTGCCGCCTCGAGCGCTGCTTCAGCGGCAACGAGGTCGGGATGGTCTTTATTGGCATCGCGCAAGGCCTTTTCAAATGCAGTTGCCCGAGGAGGAACAAAATCGATCGGTTGTTCGGAAGAAAAACCCAGGGCCGCCACCACATCCAGGCGACGTTCATTGAATTCGGCGTAGGCCGAAATCCGTTGTGCCCTCGATAATGCGCAATCTGCTCGCACTCGCGTCATGTCATTTTCACTTCGTAATCCCATCCGCAGCTCTTCTTCCGCCACGCGAAGGCGTTGATCGTCGCGTTCGACGCGTTTCTCTGCAACGTGCAGAATCTGCTGAGCGCGCAGCGCGTCCATAAAAAATTTGGCCACCAGCACCATTGCATCCTGTTCGATCTTTTCCTGTTCAGCCAACGAGGTTGTTCGATCCACAGACGCAGCTTTCAAACGGGCAAGCGTTTGTGCGTCAAAAAGTGTTTGTGCAATGCCGATGCGAGCATCAAAAGTATTAAACGGACCGACGATGGGATCTTGGCCGGGAATGGAAATCCCCTGCGCTTCGAGGTTTATGGTGCGGCGACGTTGAAATGCCCGAGCTTCGACCTGCGGCAGCAGGCCAGCACGCGCTTCACCGATACGTGCAATCGCCTGCGCAACTCTTTCATTGGCGATGCGACTCACGAGATGCTCATCTCTGGCCATCCGCAGCGCATCAAACATTGTCAGACGTAATGGCAGGCCTTCCTTCCCCGCGAATACAAGGGACGGTAAAAATAGTGCGAGTAAAATGACGTAGACATTACGAGCCACGTTTTCCTAATTCTTTATCCAAATAGAGAATGGCGCTGCTCTTCTCGCCGATGAGTTCGAGTTTTTTGACGACTTCTTCGGCCTGAGCTTCTTCTTCGATCTGTTCGGTCACGAACCACTGGAGCATCACCTGTGCGGCGTAATCTTTCTCTTTAACGGCGAGGTTGTAGAGTTTGTGAATCTGACCGGTCACTTTCTTTTCATGGGCCAATGCGGCGCGCATCATGTCGAGAGGAGATTTTAATTTTGGCGTCGCGGCGTCGATCGCATGCAATTCCACATTCCCGCCTCGGTCGACAATGTGATCGAAAAACTTCATAGCGTGTTCACGTTCTTCAGACGCCTGCAGTTTCATCCAGCTCGCAAAACCTTTGAGATTTTGGCTGTAGCAATATCCAGCCATGGAAAGATAAAGCTGCGCTGCAAAAAATTCCGACTGAATCTGGGTGTTGAGTGCCTGTTCGATGGTCTTGGAAATCATAATGCCTCCTGTTTAAGTTCGGTTACTTCGGCCGTCGGCTATCACTGTCGCAGAGAGAAGTCGAGCTTATCGACGTTTTTGCTGAAGCCAACCTGAGAGTCGTTTTGAAGCTTGTGTTTTCTTTATTTTATTTCGCACAATTTCTTCATAAACTTCGCGTATCCACGTCAACGCATCAAAGACATCCTCTGCCCGCGAACGATTCTCCAGCCTCTGCACATCCATATTTCCAGACTCCAGAAGTAACAGCGCTGCGACACCATCCTTTTCTGATTTCCAAAATTTATAGGCACACAGGCGATCAATCACGAGGTCTTCGAGAGAAATAATGTTTAAAGCCGAGCCGTTGACATCGATTTCGTCCTTTTTTTCTTCTGGTCCAAGACAATCAGAGGGAAATTCGATGTAAATGCGAAACACTTCGTGGAGGTAATCTTTACCATGTTTTTCAAAGCCAAGCTGTTGCATCACATCGACGAGTTCCTTACTTCCAAACGTCACCATGTCGATGTCTTTGGTCGCGTAATTGCCTTCTGTGTAAAATTCAACGGCTGCTCCGCCCACAAGCACTGGATCTTGGCCAATTTCGCGCAGCGCTTGCGCAATAACAACGGCAATGCGCACACCGCGAAGGGCAAGATTTTTTTCCGACGCCGCCTGCGCAAGAGCGACTCTGAGATTATTTAAATTTTTTAACGGCATCGCGTTTGTATGGTTTTTGACCTTTTCGCGATAAGGATTTCATATCGAAAAGGTCGGTAATAGACTTCGAAACCGCTCGACGATGAACGGATTGTTTCTTCCATTCCTCTAAACTTATCTTCCGCGGAACATACGTCGACAAACCCCCACCGCACATGGCTAAAAATTCTTCGTATGGCACCATCATCACCTTGGGTTTACCGTTCACGGTGATCGCCAAGAGACGTCGCTTTTGCTCGATCAATGAAATTTTTTCGGAAAGCTTGGCTTTGACTTCAGTGAGCGGCTCAAAATCGATGTTGTTAAGTGTAGCATTCATTATGGTTGTTATAATAGTCTTTTATTTAGTCCTGTAAATAGTTTTATAAAAAGATCGTAGGCAAGAAACTTTATGGTGAAAAATGACGATAATAGAAGAGAGGAATAAAAAATCTTCCTTCAGAACTCTTTCTCTGATAGGCTTTGTTTATGAAATTCGGACGCAAAACCTGGAAAAAAGCGATTCTCGTTCTTTCGAGTTTTTGTGTCCTGAGCCTGTCCCTGCCCTGCCTGTGTGCTGCCGCTCCTTTGAATGAGAACCACCATGCCTGCTGCCATGAAAAACAAGCAACGATGGGAGCCAGTTTTACGGCATCAACTGTAAATTGTAGCATGCCGCACGCTCGTGCTGATCTTTTGTCACCAGAACGATCGTTCTCCGTTCCATTGCCTCACTTCGATTTTCCGACCACAATCTTTGCTTCGATCGCTCCCATTTCACCGCAATTTTTCCCGAGCGCTGCTTTTCTTGATTCATCGGGAAAATCTCAGCAGCGAACCTACCTCACGACTCAAGTCTTAAGAATCTAAGATCGACCATCCTCTTTGTTTTTTTCTTTTTATGAGGTGGTCTATGATCTGGAATTTTATTTTTATTCTCTTGTTTACGAGCACCGCTCACGCCGAAGAAGGCCTGACGCTTCAAGCTGCGGTCGATGAACTTCTTGGCAGCAACGCCGATATCCGCGCCGCGAAAGCAGAATCCGATGCAGCCAAAGCGCGCATTGGTTCTGCCAAGGCGCTCGACGATCCGCAGGTCGGCGTCATGTTTGATGACGTGCCAATATCGACCGCGAATCCCCAGCAGGCCGAAGAAATCGATTATCGCGTGGAGCAAAAATTGCCCTTCCCTGGAAAACGCTACCTTCGCGGCAAAGCCGCTCGCCATGATGCAGAGGCCGCATCGCAAGCCGCTGCGGCAAAAACTGCCGACGTCGTGCTCGATGTGAAAAAAACGTATTACGAGCTGTATCGCATCGATCGGCAACTGCAGATCAATCGCGAGAATCAGCGCCTGCTCGAAGGCCTCCTGGCTTCGGCAAAGATCCGCTATGCCACCAATCAGACCACCGCGGATGCACCACTGAAAGCTCAGGTCGAAATCTCCCTGCTCAAAAACGAAGTGACGCTGCTCACCGCCGAACGCATGAGCCATGAAGCCCACATGAAGGCCTTGCTCGGAAGGCGCCGTCATGACGTCATCCTCCTGCCGGAACACATTGAATGGCCAAAACTTTCACAAAAGCCCGATGAAATTTTGGAGCTCACTCGCGCGTCGCGACCGGAGTTGAATCTCTTGCAGGCCGCCGAGCGACGGGAAAAAGTGAAAGTCCTTGCTGCCAAACAAGGACTGCTTCCAGACGTCACGCTGGCGTTTCAGTACGGCGATCGGCCGATGTCCGAAAATACTTGGACCAGCTCAGCCATGATCAATCTTCCTGTCTTCTTTTGGGGAAAAAATCGCAGTGAAATTCGCGAGGCCAAGGCCATGCTCCGTGCCACGCAAGCCATGCGCGAATCTATGCTGATTCATTCAGAGCACGATATCGAACAGGCGCTGGCAAGCTTTGATGCTGCGGAGAAAACCGTCGCTGCTTACAAAAACGAAATCCTTCCACAGGCCAAGGCAACGCTCCATTCAGCAGAGACCGCGTATGCCACCAGCCGAATTGATTTTTTAACGCTCATCGATGCCGCGCGAACCACGCGTATGCTCGAAATGTCATTCTATGCCCAGCAGGCCCAGCTCGGCAGTTCGTTCGCTGAATTGGAACGCTTGGTGGGAATTGATTTGGAGGAAAAATGAAACGGCCATTTTTATATCTTTGTCTCGTGATCATCTTTTTTTCCGGCGCACTCGCCAGCTGCAGCAAAAGTAAGCCGGCTGACAACGTCAGCCATTATACCTGTTCCATGCATCCTCAGGTCACGAGCGACAAGCCCGGAGAATGCCCAATTTGCGGAATGGATCTCGTCCCAGTCCACAAGGAAGCTTCGCCGGCCAAACAAAATCACGGCGTTGTGATTTCATCCGAACGCCAACAACTCATTGGGCTAAAAACTGCGATCTTAGAAAAAAAGGCGGTCCGCAAAGAACTGCGCACCATCGGCAAAGTGGCGTTTGATCCCGAGTTGGCGATCGCCGAACGCGAATATGTGGAGATTTCGCAGGCAGCCCCCGAACTGAAAGAAGCTGCCCACGATCGCCTGCGCCTTCTGGGGCTCGGCGATGAAGAGATCCGGGCGCTCCACAAAAAATCGGTGTCCGGAAATCTCTACCTCCCCGGCAAGAACGACTCGCTGTGGATTTACGCCACGCTCTACGAACATGAAATGTCGCTCGTAAAGGTTGGGGACAACGCGATCATCCAGTCAACTACCAGTAAAGATCCTTTAGAAGGAACCGTGCGGGCGATCGATCCTGTAATCAATGCCACAACCCGCAGCGTGCGGGCGCGCATTGAAATTCCGAAGGCCGGCGAGAAGTTAAAACCCGAAGCCGTCGTCACTGTTCTCTTTTCCTCGCAGCTCGGCGAGCAGCTCGTCATCCCGGCCTCTGCCGTGATCGACACCGGCACGCGCCAAATCGTTTTCATGATCCACGATGGTCAGCACTTCATGGCGCACGACGTAAAGCTCGGCGAAAAAACAGACGATGGCGTCATCGTGCTTGAAGGACTGAAGGCCGGCGATGCCGTGGCCGCCAGCAGCGCGTTTCTCATTGATTCCGAGAGTCAGTTGAAGGCAGCGGTTGAAAACATGGAGCATGTTCATTGAGCGGAGTTCCTATGATTGAACGCATCGTCGATTTTTCAGCACGCAATCGCTTCGTGGTCATCGCATTGACGGCAGTACTCGTCATCCTCGGCCTCTGGTCGATGAAGCGCATTCCTCTCGACGCGATTCCCGATCTTTCGGACACGCAGGTCATCGT
>JACQOX010000162.1 GCA_016202335.1 Deltaproteobacteria bacterium | reverse complement strand
TGCCTCCTATCGATCCAAACATTCCTGTGGTTCAACCGGGACTTCTGCAAACGACAGTAGCTTCTGTCCCAGCCGATGTCGGCAATGACGATCATGGCTCCGAGTATGTGGTAGCAAGCACCGGCATGCGTGATCCAAATTGCGATGATTGGGAATGGATACTTAAATGGGCAAGAATAGCGGCACCCGTTCATCTCCTTATAGGGGTAGTTTCGCAGAATGCTAAATTGGTTAATGAAGAAGACCCTGATGTCAGGTTTGAATTTTTAAAGGCTATGCTTTCAGTGACGACTCTGGGATCTGCACCAATTCTTGCAGTGTCGGCGGTTTATGCATCTTGGTGGCTCGATAAGCATGAAGATCGGTGCAATCCACCGAGCCGGAAGGAAGTGCGAACCTATCAAAATTTGCCTCAGATATCACGGGAAGCGCTTTTGTCCCTTGTGTTAGCGGGAGGTCTTCTGCTTCTCGGTGGCACGGCGTCTTTGGGTGGATTCAATAATGTGTCGCCAGCAGGATTTGCTGGCGGGCACATTTCTCTTATTTCAAATCAGTATTCAGAAATAAATTAAACCTCACCTTGCCGTATACCCGCCATCGATTACCAGCTCGCTGCCGGTGACGAATTGAGATTCGTCGGAGGCGAGATAGAGAACGCCATACGCGATGTCGTCGGGATCGCCGATTTTCTGAAGTGGATGCAGTGCAGCCACGGCTTTTTTCCCCGCCTCGATTTCACCGTGCGATTTTAAATAATTCTCCACCATCGGCGTCCAAATAAATCCGGGATGAATGGAGTTCACGCGGATGTTGTCCTTGGCGTAAATCAGCGCATCGTTTTTCGTCATCAACCGCACGGCTCCTTTTGATGCGTGGTAGGGCGGAACGTCGCCCGCGCCGATGAGTCCATAGATCGAGGACAAATTGATGATGCTGCCGCCTTTTTGCTTCAGATAAGGAATGGCGTGCTTGGTGCACAGAAAGACGCCTTGGACGTTGACGCGCATGACCTGATTCCATTCGTCGAGCGTCAGTTCATGGGTGGGCTTGTCGGTGCCGGAAATGCCGGCGTTGTTGACGAGAATGTGAATGCCGCCAAATTTTTTCGCGACCTCAGCGAACGCTGATTGCACCTGCAGTTCGTCGCCGACATCGAGGTGCCAGTATTCGGCGATTCCTCCGTGCTGCTGGATGTCATCGACCACAGCCCGGCCTTCGGCGTCGACCACATCCATGACGGCCACGTGTGCGCCTTCAGCGGCGAGCATCAGGCAACAGGCCTTGCCAATGCCCATGCTGCCGCCAGTGACGATGGCAATTTTACCTTTGACTCGGTTCATCATGACCTCCCTTGTAATGTATGGCTTTTCCTTATCCCCATTGGTGGAGGGACAAAGATGTTTTTTATCATGTCTATTTTGCAGCTCATGGGAGTAGGCAAGGGTTGAAGACAAGGAGGAGTTATGGTTATGAGCATGCGTCGATTGGTTTCAAGCTCCAAAAAGCTCGGTTCAAATCGCGATGAAGTGGCGAGAAAACATCGCAAGGCGGCGAAGAATTTTTCGCAGTCGCGTGACACACATGAAGATCGGTCGGTGGTGCAAAGAAAAAATCAGGCGAAAAATACGAAAACCACTTCTCGCCATTAAGCTGCGAAAAAGAAGGCCACAATGCTGATGAGAACGATGGCGAGCAGATCGATGAGAATACCGGCCTTGCACATGTCTTTGACGGTGAGGCGATTGGACGCAAAGATGATGGCATTTGGCGGCGTTCCGGCAGGCATCATGAATCCACAGCTTGAGGCCAGGGTTGCGGGAATCAGCAGCAGGTAGGGATTGACATTCATGCCAGCGGCGAGCGCAGCGAGCAGCGGGAAAAGCGTGGCCGCGGTTGCCGTGTTGCTCGCAAATTCTGTGATGACAAGGGTGAGTGCAGCTACCAAAAGAATGAGCAAAAACGGTGGAAGATGCTGAAGCGAAGCCACGTGATGACTGACGTAAGTAGTGACGCCGTGCTGGCTGAGTCCCTTGGCAAGGCTTAATCCCCCGCCGAGCAAGAGCAATACTCCCCACGGAATTTTTTCCACCGCGTTCCACGGAATGAGCCGTGATCCTTTCCCATCACAGGCCGGAAGGGCGAAACAGGCGAGCGCTGCGGCCATGGCGATGCCAGCGTCATCGACGCGGGCGAAATAAGGAATCAGATGTTCCAATGGCAGGCGAAAGATCCATAGGCCTGCCGTGATGACAAAGACGGCGAGAGTCATGCGCTCTGGCGGGGTTATGGGACCAAGGTTGCGGTGGGCTGACAAAGCGCCGGCACTTTCCGGAATGGCAGCGTGCCGAGGCAGCCGAAATGCGATCTTGGTGAGGATCAACCACGTGAATGGAAGGAGCAGCACCACCAAGGGAAGACCAACCGTCAGCCAGGAACGAAAGGAAATCGTGGTGCCGTATTCGGCATGAACAAAGGCTGCGAACAGGGCGTTGGGTGCGGTGCCGATGAGCGTGCCGAGGCCGCCGATCGAAGCGGCATAGGCAATTCCCAGCATCATGCAGACGGAAAAACGGCGCGCTGTGCTCGTTTGTTCCGGAGCGTGCCGTTCAAAAAGTTCGATGGTTGACAAAGCGATGGGAAACATCATGGCTGCGGTGGCAGTGTTGGACACCCACAGGCTGATGAAGGCCGTAACGGCCATAAACGCTGCGACAATGCGGCCGAGCTTCGGTCCAACGAAAGACAGCGTCGTCAACGCGAAGCGCTGATGCAGATTCCACTGTTGCATGGCAGCCGCGAGAATAAATCCACCGAAAAAGAGAAAAATCGTACGATCAGCATACGATGTGCTGGCTTCTTGCGGTGTGGCGGTGCCGAAGAGCGGAAATAACACCAGCGGAAGCAGCGCTGTGACGGCGAGCGGGAGCATTTCAGTCACCCACAGAATCGCCATCAGTGCGGCAATGCTGGTGACGGTCCTTCCTGAAGCAGAAAGCCCTGAAGCATCAGATATTGGGGATAGGCTTGCAGGAAGAAGAAAATAGATTCCGAGGGCAGCGCCTGCAAACAGGAAGATCCACAGGAGTCGATGGCGTTCAAAGAGAGAGGGCATGGGTCTCCTTCAGCAGGGCAATGAGATGAACAGGTGAATGGTGCAGGGCGATGGAACTTCGCACGCCAATGCGGAGAAATCCGTTGTCTTCGGCATGGCCTAAAAAGTCGAACAGCTTGTCGTAGTAACCGTTGATGTTGAGAAAACCGCATGGTTTCTGATGCAGGCCGATCTGCCTCCAGGTGAGGACCTCAAATATTTCTTCCAAGGTGCCAAAACCGCCGGGAAGAGCGATGAAGCCATCTGCCAGTTCAAACATCTTCTGTTTGCGTTCATGCATGGAGTCGACGACGTGGAGTTCTGAAATCCCTCGATGGGCAACTTCCATGTCGATCAGCAATCGAGGAATGACTCCAATGACATGACCGCCTTTTTCGAGCACCGCATTGGACAGCGTGCCCATGAGCCCCGAGTTCGCACCGCCGTAAATGAGTTCGATCTTGTGGTCAGCGATGGCGTGGCCTAATTCCGTGGCGAATGGCGTAAAAGTTTGAGCTGAAGAGGGACTGGAGCCCAAGAAGACACAGAGGCGTTTCATCGTTGATACG
The DNA here is from genome assembly GCA_016202335.1 of Deltaproteobacteria bacterium. Classification (GTDB taxonomy): domain Bacteria; phylum UBA10199; class UBA10199; order 2-02-FULL-44-16; family 2-02-FULL-44-16; genus JACQOX01. Next base: position 698 of record JACQOX010000162.1, on the reverse strand, counting down.
TCCCCATAAGCTTTGCTTCCGCCAGAATGGAACCTTGCATGGCTTGTTCAATGTCAAATTTCGTGGGCTCCTCCGGAAGTTCGGTGAGCATCTTCTCCAGCGCATAAAGTTTGAAGTAATAGCGATGCGGTTTTCCGGGTGGCGGCAGCGGGCCGTGGTAGCCGATGCGATCAAATGAATCCACGCCCCAACACAGCCCTTGTTTGGCACCGCTCGGCAGGCGTTCAACCTTGGGAATATTTTCTTCGAGCGATCTGGTTTCCGCCGGCAGGTTATAGAGCACCCAATGGACCCACGTTCCCGGCGGAGCATCCGGATCATCCATGATGAGCGCGAAGCTCACCGTGCGCGCCGGAGGGTTGTCCCATTGAAGCTCCGGTGAGATGTCTGGTCCTTCGCCGGTATATTTCATTGGAATGGACGTACCTTCTTTGAAGGCAACTGACGTTAGTGTGAATGGCATATGACCTCCTCGTTTAGGTTTATCCAGTTTCCGTTCGGATGAAAGAAATAAATTTAATTTGCGTTTTTCGAGGGGGTAGGGATAGTGCCCCAAAATTTTTGAGGTTCGGAGAGATGGCCGAGAGGCTGAAGGCGTCGGTTTGCTAAACCGATGTAGGGCCTAAAACTCTACCGAGGGTTCGAATCCCTCTCTCTCCGCAGTAAATGAAAAGGGCCGTATGGCCCTTTCAGACTGC
>JACQOX010000163.1 GCA_016202335.1 Deltaproteobacteria bacterium | reverse complement strand
GCGAAAAGCAGCCCCCTCGAATGCCGGGGGGAGGACATTTTAGCGTTGCACTTGTGAGGACATTTAAGCGTGGCAACAACATACACCTCCTCCCACGCAACTTTTTCAGAAATCAGCCGATAATAAGAAAGGAATGGATAAGAGCATATCTCATTATAGGGCTGGCTATGGAGTTCAATTGCCGCCGTGGTTTCCTGATGAAGCCAAAAAGGCATGCGATCTGAATGGCGATGGCGTTATCAAAGGGTTAAAAGAAGCCTGCGCCACAAGCCGGTTTCTCAGCGAGCTTCACAAGAGCAAGAGTGAAAACGATCAGTTGCGAAAAGGAGCATCTCAGTTTTTTAACTATTTCGTCCTGGTCGATGTCAAAGCTCAATCCGTTATCGTTTATGGAACCAAAGTGAATCTTGTTTCGGATCGAAAGCTTTCATCCGATGAGCTTTTTCAGATCGGTGAGGGACTGCGCAGTTATTCCGTCTCTTTAGTGCGAGAAAGTTTTTCCGGTGAACGGCCGCTACGCATTGTGGTGGCTTCGCCTCAGCGATGGCCGTATTATACGAGAAATATTGAAGACTTTGTTGTTGTGGGACGAGAACTGATGAACGCCTATTTGGAAAGCAGAGTTGGTCACGGGCTCTATTGGAAGAACACCATCTTTATTGACCTTGAAGGGATGCCAGAACGAGAGACACTTCTTACTGCCGTTCGACATGAGTTCGGTCATTACGTCATCAGAAGACAGGAAGATCAAGAACCAGTGGTGGCGAATGCCATCCATTCTGGGCTTGCATGTCCTCCTGATGATTTGCCCTATTTGATGAAATTTTTTGCCATGCAAAATTCCTTGGAAGAGCACAGTCAACATGCATATCATACACGGATGCCCTTTTTGTGTTCTTCGAGTGAGGCATTTCCTCTGCTGATGGAACTCTTTTTTGAATACGAAGAATCCTTGCCGAACTCGAAACTCTCTTTTGATCGTTATTTAGATACGGTCGTGCGGCAGTTTGTGGATACGGGGTTTGATACCTACAAGCTTTTTGAGCATCACCCTTATAAATCAAGCGCTTATTAAGCAGAGCATAATACCGTATTAAGAAGCCTTCAATAATTCTTGCAGCTGATGCCATATCCGAAAATCTTCTGCTTCGTCGCAGATAGATTTTGTCCAGTGCTCAAGGTATTTGCGATCCAATTTTTTCGAATATCGTGTCACGATGGACTCAGCATCGACGAGATCCTTGGGACGACCGGGAATAATTTTCAGAAGGATGAGGTCCTCTGGGGAAGGGATGTAAATCTCGGTATCAAAGGCTTCTATTTTTTGTCTCCGTTCGAGTGCAGATTGTTCGAGAGCCGTAGATGCCAGAATGCAATCAATGGGGACATTTTCAAAACTCATTTTGAAAGATCCAAACGTCTGCACATCTTTTATCGTTTGAACACGGTTGATGGTGAAACTCGATTTCTTTGCCTTCGCAATAAAGTCTTTGATTTCACTTTTGGGGAGAAAAATATCGAGATCAAGGTCATGCGTAAAACGTGATTCGCCGAGGAATCCAACTGCGACTCCTCCCAGAATGAAATAAGGAATATGTGTTGCTTCCAAGAAGTGAACGGTTTTGGCGATTGCGCGCTCAAGAGGCGTTAATCGTTGATTCGTCATGATTTGCGCTTGATCAACTGTGAAAGGGACACTGGTTGAGAACGAGAGAGCATCTTTGAAAATCCCCAGCCTGTACTTAAAAGTTCGTGAAAGATGGATGCGCTTTCTTGAATCGTGATCTGAGAAAGCCGTTTTCGGCGGAGCATATCTTCCCGTTTTTGATATCGTTCAGGGTTTTTAATCATAAAAGAAGTGTAACTGAAACGCCCATGAGCCGCTATCCTTTTTTCTTCTCCAAAGCAGCATACGCATTGTGGTTGTGGATGCTCTCGAAGTTTTCCGCTTCGACGCGGTACCAGGTGATCTTGGGATGGGCATTCATGGCAACGGCGACTTCACGGACCACATCTTCCACAAATTTCGGATTGGCGTAGGAGTGTTCGGTGACGTGCTTTTCATCGGGGCGCTTGAGCAGGGAATAGATCGGTGAACTGGCGCAGGCCTCGACGATGTCGATCAGCTCTTCAATCCACACCATCTGGCTGTAGCGAATCTGCAGGCTCACCATGCCGCGCTGATTGTGCGCGCCTTCGCGGCTGATCTCTTTGGAGCAGGGACAGAGCGTCATGACGGGAACTTTGATCCCCAAAATTGCGTCATCGCCGTCTTTGCCAGAAACTGCTTCAAAGGTGCATTCGTAATCCATCATGCCTTCCGCTTTGGACACCGGTGCGGGTTTGGAGATGAAATAGGGAAATTTCATTTCGATGTGCGCGCTGCCGGCGTCAAACGTTTCACGCATCTGCTTGAGGATCGCGGCGAGGCGATCGATGTGAATATTTTTGCGGTGCTCGTTCAGAATTTCGATGAACCGGCTCATGTGCGTGCCGCGAAAATGGTGCGGCAGGTCGACGTACATGTTGATGTCCGCGATCGTGTGCTGTTCTTTGTCCATCCGATCGAGGACGGTGATGGGATAACGAATGCCACGCACGCCGACCTTGTCGATGGCGATGTTTCGCTCGTCTTTTTCGTTTTGGACGTCTTTCATGGCGGGCGTCTTCCTCTTTTTTCTTTTTGATATCAAGCTGTTTTATGGGTTAGGGTGCTGCAACTTTTACAGGGGGGTGGCCTTGAATTTCTCTCAACGTCTGCTTTTGAAACTGCTCGGAAAATTCAGCAAAAACAAAGCTCAGTGCAGTTCACCGCTTGCCTCTGGCCTTTCGCAAGGTGGAGGGTTCCTGATCGATGCCATCGAAAAATATGACATTTTTATTCCCGAAGAGGCGAATGAGGAAGAACGCAGCCTGGCGGGCTTGGCCCACGATTTCTCCGTAAATGAAGTCCTTCCGAAATCGGCGGACATCGAAGCCGGAAAGCAGGGCATTACTCCGGCGCTTCTCAAAAAAGCTGGGGAGCTTGGATTTCTCATGGCCGAAGTTGCTTCGCAGTACGGTGGTCTTGGTATGGGCAAGGTGCCGACCACGTTTATCTCGGAAAACATCACCCATCAAGGATCGTTCACCGTGGCGTTCATGTGCCACACCGGCATCGCCATGCTGCCGCTGCGCGCCTATGGCACGCATGATCAAAAACAGAAATACCTTCCCAGACTTGCGACCGGTGAGATGATCGGCGCCTATGCGCTCACGGAACCGGGGGCCGGCTCCGATGCCATGGGTGGAAAGGCCCACGCCGATCTTTCACCGGATGGCAGACACTATATTCTGAATGGAGAAAAAACGTTTATCACCAACGGAGGCTTTGCCGATCTCTTTACCGTATTTGCGAAAGTGGGCGGCGATAAGCTCACTGCATTTCTCGTTGAGCGCAGCTTCCCCGGAGTGAGCATCGGCCCGGAAGAGCATAAGATGGGCATCCACGGGTCGTCGACGACACCGCTGATTCTCAATAATGCCATGGTGCCCATCGAAAACGTCCTCGGTGAAATCGGCAAAGGACATCGCATCGCCTTCAACGTGCTCAATGTCGGCCGGTGGAAACTCGGTGCGGCCTGCGTCAGCACCTGTAAGCGGCTCATGGAAAAAATGATTCCATACGCCAAAGCGCGTCAGCAATTTTCGACGCCGATCGCGTCGTTCCCGCTGATCCGCGATAAAATTGCGACTGCGGCGATCCTCACGTATCACCTGGAATCGATCATCTATCGTTTTGCCCGCACGTTGGATGCGGCCATCGAAACGCTCGACCGCTCATCGCCGGATTTTGATGCCAAGCGCGAAGGCTTTTTAAAGGAATACGCGGTCGAAGCGTCGATCGCGAAAGTGTATGGTTCCGAATGCTTGGATACCGTTGCGGATGAATCGGTTCAGGTGCTGGGAGGCTATGGATTCTGTGCCGATTATGAAGTCGAACGATTTTACCGCGACAGCCGCATCAATCGCATCTTCGAAGGCACGAATGAAATCAATCGCTTGATCATCACGAATACGCTCGTGAAGCGCGCCTTCGCTGGTGAGTTGCCGCTTTTGCAGCGGCTTGAAGAACTTCACCGCCAGCTCAAGAATGGATTTCCAGAAGCTGTCGATGTCGCGCTCGGCCGTGAAATACAGGCATTGGCGCGCCTGAAAGATCTGGCCATCTACTTGGCGGGCCTTGCCGTAGAAAAATACAAAACCAAACTTGAATCGCGGCAGATGGTGGTTGCATTTATCTCCGACGTTATTATCCAGGCCTACGCTTTGGAATCCGGGCTTCTCCGCGCGCGAAAGATTCGCGCCAAGTTTGGCGAAGAGAAAGCCAAGATCGCGGAGACCATGGTGACGGTGGCCATCGCCGAACAGGTTTCGTTGCTCAGCTCGCGCGCGAGACAAGTGCTCATGAACATCGCCGACGGAAACGAAAAAGATTTCGTACGTTACGCCAAAGACCTCGATCTTCTGGTGCCGAAGCTCTTCGTGAATACGGAAAAACTTCGAGATATTATTGCTGCCAAGATGTTGGAAGTGGATGGGTACAGGTTATAAACCATGTCGAACAAATACATCGCTATCGCAGGCAACATGGGCGCTGGGAAATCAAGTCTGGTCGAGTTCCTATGTTCGCACTTTGGACTCAAACCTTTTTTCGAACCGCATCTTACCAATCCATTTCTGGAACTGTTTTATCAAGACATGAAGCGCTGGGCGTTTCATTCGCAGATGTATTATCTGTCGAATAAATTTCGCATCCATCGTGAACTTGATACCACGAATGGCACCGTGGTTCAGGACCGCACCATTTTTGAAGATGCTGAAATTTTTGCCGAGAATCTTTATCGCCAAGGTCATATGTCCGAACCGGAATACGAAACCTATCGTCATCTCTATGAAACGATGCTCAAGGCCATCCAGCCGCCGGACATCTTGCTTTATCTCGAATGCCCGGTGAAGGCCCTGAAGACGCGCATTGCCAAGCGCGGTCGCGGCATGGAGCAGTCGATTCCAGACAGCTACATTCGCGGTTTGCATAAGCTGTATACCGAATGGATCGACGGCTACAAACTCTCACCCGTCATTCGCTATTCCACCGAAAAGCAGGATTATCTTTCAGACTTCATCCATCGGCAGGATTTGCTTTCTTTAATCGAAAAGCATCTTGTTTGACCATAGAAGCAACTTATTATTTCGAATCTTTTGACGGCAACATAAATGATTCAAGGTCATCTTCTCGATCTGCTGCAAGCGCTTGGGCCGAAGTCATTTTCTCTGTATTCACTGCGCTCCACTCTTCGCTGAGTTGTAAATGTTTAACCCAATCTTCAATGCCTGCTTTATCAATGTCCTTCGATGAAATGTCTAAGATTGCTCGAATGTCTTCAAGGTGTTTTTGACTTTGTCGTCGCTTAGGATCCATAGATTATCGGAAGAATGATCTGACGCGAAGTTCGATGTCTTTGTCTGAAAGTGAAGGATTTTTTTGTTTTTCGCGATGGCGCAAGATCTCTTTCGCGAAGACATAAAGCTCAAATGCCGCCTGCAAACGTTTGGCAGGTTTCCAGGAGCGATAAAGCGCTGTTTGAGGATCTTTCATGATGAAATCATTACATGAGAATTTTTCGAGAAGCCACATTTTTATTGTCTGTCAAATGCTTACATTGATCTCCGCAGCCTCTTGTTGCTCAGGTTTATTCATCATCCGACGGACACTATCGTCAATTGTGGGGGGAAGTTGCGTGCAAAAAAAAACAAATATTCGGGATTTTACATCTCCGTATATTCCGGCCCTGAGCCACCTTCCGGGGGCGTGAGTCTGCCGCCTTTGGCGGTGATGGCGCCGCAGTGGACGCAGTTGCTGGGATTTATTTGCAATATTTTCTTGCCGGTTTCGTCTCTTTTCCATTCATACACTTCCGCCGGGCACATGTGGATCAAGGCTTCGCCGACGACTTCGGAAACGTTCCGTTCGACGCGGATGTGGTTCGGTTGCTTGTCGCGGCTGCGGTTGCCGGCGGCATGGACGCTCGAAAGTTTATCAAACGTGAGCTTGCCGTCAGGTTTGGCGTACGTCCGACCGCTGGAGAAAAGAGGTTGTTCGCGGTCTGCAAGCGATGTGGCTCGACCGCGCGGGAAACGGCCTTTGGTCAACGTCATGAGGCTGGCGACGGCTCCACCAGCGACAAAGCCATGTTGAAACGCCTGCCGCATATTGCGAACCGCATAGAGATCTTTGCCGATGAAGCTTTCGCGCACGTCGCTGTCATAAGATGACAACGCAAACGGCGAATGCAGATGATTTCCGGCCTTGAGGGCGCGGAAGATGGCTTCAGCTGCGTAAATTCCTGACCACATGGCGTAGTGAATGCCTTTGAGCGACGGAACGTTGACCATGCCGGCGCCGTCGCCAAGGATAAGCGCTCCGGGAAGATGGAGTTTTTTGGGAAGGGCGTAATAACCACCTTCCGGAATGGTCTTCGCTCCCCAGCCGAGACGTTTGCCGCCTTCGAGCATTCCCTTGAAAAGAGGGTGGAGTTTCATTTCCTGAAAGACATCGTGCGCCGACAGCGATGCGTCGTGATTGTCCAATCCGACCACGAGTCCCAAAGAAACTTTGTCGGGACCAAAGGGATAGGCAAAACTGCCGCCGAATTCGTGGTATTTTTTGCCTAATTTCAGCGGCCAGCCCATGGTGTGGATGACGCGATCCAGCGGCTTTTGGACCTGCCAGACTTCTTTGACGCCGAGCGCCCAGATTTGCGGGTTTTGTCCCTGCAGCTGAAAGTGTTCGAGGGCGGCCTGCGTGAGATGTCCTTGCGTTCCTTCGCCAAGGGCCACGATCTTCGTGTGCATCTCCGTGCCGGGTTCAAAATTGGGCATGTGTTGCCCCTGTTGGTCGCGGCCCTTGTCACCGGTGCGAATACCAACGACGGCTTCATTATTGACGAGCAGGTGTGTGCCGCTGGTTTCCGGCAGAATAGTGACGCCCAGAGCTTCGGCCTGTTCACCCAACCATTTCCCGACCTTGGACAGCGAAGCGCTGTAATTACCGTGATTGCGCATGGTCGGAGGAGTAGGAATGCGCAAAGAATTCTTGTCGGTCAGAAAATAGACCGCCTCTTTGTCGATGCGCTGATAAAAGGGAAAATCTTCAGCTTTCAGGTTTGGAAACAGTTTTTGGAAGGCGCTGGGATTAATCACGGCACCGGAAAGCAGATGGGCACCTACATATTTCCCCTTTTCCACGATGGCGACGGGAAATTCTCCGAGTGTCGCTTTGATGTCTGGGGCTTCGTTCAAGAGTTGCATGAGCCGAATGGCGCCAGCGAGACTGGCTGGCCCTGCGCCAACAAAGAGAGCCCCGATGCTTAACTCTTCATCGGGCTTCGCTTGGGGAGGAACAATGAATTCATCTTTGGCGACTGGAGGAGGAAAGGAAGAAGGAAGATTATTGGTCATAATGATATTTAAGGTTGCGTGTTGAAATTGACTTGCGGAACTTCCTTGGCGCCTTCAGCCGCCTGAAAATATTTATTTTCTTTGGTGTAGCCAAACATGCCGGCGATTAGGTTTGTCGGGAATCTGCGGACCGTGGTGTTGTAGGCCTGCACCGATTCATTGTAGCGTTTGCGTTCGACGGCGATGCGATTTTCGGTTCCGGCCAGTTCATCTTGGAGCGCCAAAAAGTTCTGATTGGATTTGAGATCCGGATAGCGTTCCGCGACCACAAGCAGTCTGCTGAGAGCGCCGCTGAGTTCATTGTTGGCTTCCACTTTCTGGGGAATGCTCTGCGCCTGACCGACTTTGGCGCGGGCTTCAGTGACCTTGATAAACACATCGCGCTCTTGAGCGGCATACCCTTTGACCGTGTTGACCAGATTCGGAATCAAATCGTTTCGCCGCTGCAGAACGTTTTCTACCTGAGCCCAAGAACTGGTGACCGATTCATTGAGGGTGACGATCTGATTGTATTTTCCCGAGACCGTGGAATAGGCGATGAGGACAAAGAGGACAATGACACCCAGGACGATCCAGATTTTCTTCATGTTACCTCCTGATGAAAAGCGTCGACATAGCTAGTGATCGACGTGAGTTCTGTCAAGTAACGCTCAAAGAAGGAGCGGACATCGTGGCCGCACGGTACTCTCTTTTTCCCTTCGCGCAGGTCGAGGAGATCGAAAAAGATCTGCGGTTGAAATGAAATGAGCGTGGCGAGCTGTTCGATGACTTCGCGCGTCGATGGCGCCGGGGTGCCATCGATCAGGTGGAGAATACCCCGGAACACGGCGACAAATCCTGGCAAGGTCTCAGCCACGGCCGTCATCACTTTTTTCGGACGATGCTCAAGTTGCAGGTACATTTTCTTGAGCGTGAGTATTTTTCCGCGCAGTTCGAACTCGCATTGATGGCGCAGGTTGTGCTTGTGGATGATGATGCCTTCGAGTGGATCTGTCCCCGCCAGAAGCTGGTGACGATGCTTCATGTCGAGGTATTCAATGGGAAAAATATCGGCGGAGCGACGAAAGTCATCGCTCGTAAAAAAGAGGGGAGAGGAATATCCCCGTCGGGTCCATTGGCGGATGATTTTGGCAGCATCGGCGAATCCGAGCATGGTGGGTTCCTTGAGGACCACCAAGATATTATAGTCTGAGAACTTCTTCGAGAAATCTTGCCCGGCCGCAGAACCATACAGCAGGACAGATTCCAGCCGATTACCGTAAAGCGCTTCAAGCGCCTTTGCCAACTCATGTGGTTTCATAAACCCTCCTCACCAGCCGCGGGAAGCACCGCCGCCGCCAGACATTCCTCCGCCAAAACCGCCGAATCCACCCGAAAAACCGCCACCGTGCCGGCCGCCGCCACCGAGAAAGAGCAAAAACAGCCAAGGATGGCGAATGAACAGATAAAACATCACGATGGGGATGAGAATTTTTATGGGCCAGGGCAGGGGAATTTTTTGCCCACGACTTCTCGAGGAAACGCCCATGGATGAGGCCGCAGCTTCGAGATCGAAGGCGATATTTTCGGACTGTGCGATGCGGCTGACGATGGCGAGCGTCCCAGCTGCAATCCCTTCATCGATGTTGCCTGCTTTGAAGCGCGGAACCACGACTTGATCGAGCAAACGGCCGGCGAGGGCGTCATTGATGGCGCCTTCCAGGCCGTACCCGACTTCGATGCGTGTTTTGCGTTCGTTTGGAGCGATCAAGAAAAGCGCGCCGTTGTCTTTGCCTTTTTTCCCGATGCCCCACTGTTTGAAGAGGTCCACAGCATAGTCTTCAATCGGCTGTTCTTCCAGGGAAGGTGTGGTGACCACGGCGATTTCAATGCCGCTCTGGCGTTCAAAGGCGGAGAGAATGTTTTCGAGTTGCGATGTCGTTTCGGTTTTTAAAACGCGTGCAAAATCATTTACGAATCCGCTTGGCGCCGGAAGATTGACCTTGGCCGAGACCAGGCTGGAAGCGAGAAAAACAAGGAGGAACAACCAAATGCGTTTCATGGGCAACGTGAATAACAGAGTCGAAGGGCATGACAATAGATTTAAATCGACGTATCCAAGAAATGCTCGCCGAAATCGATGGTGACCACGAGCTCGTCATCTTTTTCAGTGCTTGCGAATTTCCAGCCCAAAATGCGTGCAAACGATTGGATGGCAACATCGTCTATGGAAAGGGGCCAGGAAATGCTGTCAAACAAACGATAACCCCGAGAATCCTGGACGGCTGAGCGTGCAAGAGACAATTGCATGTGGAGACGCGTTCCATTCCATTCTTTGTGATAGGCATTACCAAAAAATGTTGAGCATACACAACCTGCTAATTCACTTTTGGCTTCAGACGTCCAATATCCTTTGTGATCCAGAAAGGTGTGTTCCTTTCTTGGAACGTGCATGAAAAGCGTGGCAAGTTGAGAGGCTAGGAATGTCTCTGGTTGCAAACGTTGGGCGTCAGTCATGGCCGCCATCCCATTCCTCAGCCCACAAAGTGGTTGCCAATAGGATGAGCTGTAATGTGCAAACAGTTTTCCTTCTTGGGACTCCTCCCCGAGCTGAGTTCTGATAGCTTGTTCAATGTTTCGAACCCAATCTACTCTTGATTGAATCCATGCGTTGAGTGGGTGTAAATTTTTACTAGTTTTAGTTTGTACTGCGGCGACAAAACGTACAGTGAAACTCGTGCGTATTTCATCCACGACATCAAACATTTCTTCGACGACGCGAAGTTTTTGGTCAGGAGAAAAAGCAGCTACCTGTTCTGGTGTTAGCGTTTCAATGGATTCGGGAACCGCCATGACCATTAATTGCTCACCCAGCGGTCGAAAGAATCGTGCGTTGAGAGTTGGTGATGGAGCGGGAGGTAAAGAAGATTGCATCTGAAGCGACGCTCCAAAGGCATGGAGCGCATTTCCCACCGCGATAGCGGCCCGCATTTCGAGCAGTGAAGTGTTAAACAATGAAGTGATGGGAAGGACCATAGTTTTTCCTCTTTGGGGCTCTTCGGCGCTGCGCGAGAAAAGTTGCTTTCTTTTTTTGGGGCCTTGTGAAAAGGCTCGGCCTACAAAAAAGGGGGTTGAAGGATGAAGAAAAGACACAGCCTACTGGCGTTATCCCTATTCACCATGCCCATCTGGGCGCTATCCATAAGCGAGGCCAAAATGAATGCAAAAAAATTCCATGAACCAAAGGCTGCCACGGTTGATGCGGCCAAGAAGTACACGGCGACCATCACCACGTCCAAAGGTGTCATCACCTGCGAATTAGATCCGACCCGGGCGCCGCTGTCGGCGACGAATTTTCAGCAGCTGGCCGACGGTGGTTTTTATGACGGCCTGACCTTCCACCGCGTGGAACCCGGCTTTGTGGTGCAGGGCGGGGATCCGCTGGGAACGGGTACCGGCGGTCCGGGCTATACGATCCCCGCTGAAATTGGGTTGAAGCACACCAAAGGGGCTCTTGCTTGGGCGCGCACCGGTGACCAGGTGAATCCGCAGCGCCGCTCGAGCGGTTCGCAATTTTACATCACGCTTGAAGCCACGCCATTTTTAGACGGGCAGTATACGGTTTTTGGATATTGCACCGGCGGCATGGATGTCGTGGAAAAAATTCGTCGTGGGGATGTGATGAACAAGGTGACGGTTACTGTTAAGTAATTTGTCATCGCGAGGAGCGGAGCGACGTGGCGATCTCCTGCATGTCACACGCCGCGTAGGGGCACGTTGCAACGTGCCCTTACATGAGATCCCCGATAAGAACGTTCGGGGATGACGATGTTGGAGATTGCCACGGTCCACCATACGGCGGGCCTCGCAATGACAAGTTTAATACTCTCCATCAAAAAACTTCGATGTTGGTGATTTCTCTTTGGCCGGAGGAGGCGTTCCGCCTTTGGCCTGATCCAAATCTTCGGCAAAGAAGTCGCCGGCCCGTTCAGCGCCGGGTTCACTACCGTGGCCAATCCGGCTGTGCCCGCCAAAAAGGGCTGAGCCGCCTGGCAACGAAGCCATCGCCTTCACGGGGAATGCTTCGGGTGGAGTAAAATCTTGAGTCTCTGAGGCCTTCAAGGCTTCTTTCATGTAGGAAATAAAGACAGGGGCAGCTGTTTTTCCACCGGTTTCTTTTTTACCCAAAGGTTTCATTTCGTCGAATCCGAGCCACACGCCGGTGACCAGATCAGGAACAAAACCGATGAACCACGTATCGGATTCGTCATTGGTTGTCCCGGTTTTCCCCGCCGCAGGGCGTTCCAATTGTTTCACGCGCGTGCCTGTGCCGCGCTCGACGACTTGGCGGAGCGCCTCGACCATCAAATGTGCAGTCTGCGGCGTGATGACATGGCCTGGCGGGATGCGGCTTCCGTACAGGGTTTTCAGTTCAAGGTCCGTGAGGATGAGTTGATCTTGTTTGAGGGTTTGTTGTTCGCGAGCGAATAACTCT
>JACQOX010000010.1 GCA_016202335.1 Deltaproteobacteria bacterium | reverse complement strand
CTTAAGTCCTTATCTCTGCAGAAAACGGGCGACCGTGTCTTTCAGGATATCATTCGAAAATTGCCAACGCTGGGGGAGCTCAAATAAATACGCGAACCATTCCGAGCGATCGGCGTGGTGGGGGACGAAGCATTCATCCAGCCCGTGCTTTCCTTCCTCTTGTCCCATGGCGAGAGTCAGCTTGTAGGGATTGTCAGTGACTTCATGGGGCATCATCCCTTGCGTGGAAAGAAAATAAACCCAGCTATCGGCAATGAGGTCGTTCTCCGACTTTGGTGTTTCGAAAGAAAAGCCGAATGGCAGCAGGCCATGCTCAACATCAGAGTCATGCATGAAATCATCGACCACATGTCCACATTCGTGTCGTACCAAGGCATATTGATCGCTTAAGGTGGTGGTGCATCCGGTGACCAAAAGATTGTATCGTCTGCTGTAAAGGGCGTTTCCCATATTGCCGTCGACGAAGAGGCGAAAAGTAGTAGCCTCCAGGAAATTGAGCCCTACAGGGTTCAGGCGATAATTCTGTTTGGTGGTCATCACAAAGCGCAATGGTTTCTCTTCCAACGTTCCTTTGGTCCATTTTTGCATGGCGACGGGGCCAAAGGAGCGCAATGCTTCGCCTAAGACAAATAAACGCTGTTCATCGTCGCAGGCTTGATTGTGCGACAATGGTTGAATGACGTGACCAAATACGCGGATGGCCTTTTGCTTCATGTTGACCTGGGTGAGCTGACGATTGAGGTAATGCAGGGTTTTTTGGTCAACGGCAGAATAATCGGCCATGTTTTTTGCCACTTCATGCGTGCGCCAGGCTTCATCGATGTTGCTGATAAAACCATCACCATCTATATCAATTATTTTTTTGAGTTTTGCTGAACAGCTTGATGGAATGGAAATGGTGCGAAAATACGGCAGTGGTTCCGTAGCATCTGGTTTTGCGCGGAAATAGAGAAGATTTGTGGTATTTATGGTTGGCTCGGCTTTGTCGAGGACACCTTCAAGCAGCAGCTTGATTTCATCCGCATATCGGACTGGTGGTTCTGAGGGGGCTTCCGGCAACAAATCAAACAGGTCATGGCTTAAAAAGACGGTGTGGTCTGCATCATGTCTTCTGTTAGCTGCCAGTGCATCGCTGAGCTTAAGATAGCTTGTTACCGACTTCATCCACTGTTCAGCCGCTGGGGTTTCAAGGGCGATGCTGATGTTGTCGGGAAAGAAAAAATGGAGACGCTTCGGTGCGAATGCTTTCCCCTCAGGAGGGCTCTCTTCTGTCATGATGAACTCAGGATTGCTTTTGTCGCGAAAAGAAAACGTGGTGCTGACGTGATGTAGTGGTGGGCCATATCGAAGTATACTGACCTGCTGAAGTTGACGTACGCTGTTTTGCAGAGTTTTTAAAAAAGCGAGAAGTTTGGCCTGAATGTCAGCAGTGATCGTCGGAAAGAGAGCTGTCAGTTCATCCTGTACAGCTTGCGGCGTGGAACCCCCATACAGGATGGATACCTCGATATTGGAAGTTTTTGCGTTGCTGCGGATAATGTATTCTGATTTGTCGGTGGTGCTGACGACGTCCAGGATGCTTGTATCATCGTTGGCTTGATAGCTTCTGAGGCGAAAATGCCCGCCATAACGCGTCTCAAATGGGGAGGTGATGTCAGCCATGGTTCTTTCGTGTCCCTTGTTATTGTTATCGGCAGGTATGAGAAAAAGTTGCGACAAATAAAAAAGGCGGGAAAAGAATGATCTCTTTCCCCCCCTTTTTTTGTTGCGACAGGTAGCAATTATTTATTCGTAATATTCCCGTCCCAAGTGCGTAATCTGGTCTTCGCCCATCATATAGCGCAGCGTATTTTTCAGCTTCATCTCTTGCGTGAAGAGATTGTGTTCAGGGTAGAGGCCTTGGGCCACCTGCGGTGATTTATAATAGAACGACAGCCATTCCTGGATGCCTTTGAACTTTGCGCGTTTGGCGAGATCAGAGAACAGCGCCAGGTCTAAGACGAGTGGTGCGGCCAAAATGGAATCCCGGCAGAGGAAGTTGACCTTGATCTGCATGGGGTAGCCCATCCAGCCGAAGATATCGATGTTGTCCCAGCCTTCTTTGTTATCGCCGCGCGGTGGATAGTAATTGATGCGCACGATGTGATCGAGGTTGCCGTAAAGGTCCGGGTGCAGTTCTGGCTGCAAGATGCTGTCGAGCACCGACAGCTTGCTCTCTTCTTTGGTCTTGAAATTCGCTGGATCGTCAAGCACTTCTCCGTCGCGATTGCCCAAAATGTTGGTGGAGTACCAACCCCGCACGCCCAAGAGGCGCGAGCTAAAGCCCGGCGCCAAAATCGTTTTCATGAGCGTCTGGCCGGTCTTGAAATCTTTGCCGGAAACCGGGGCGCCATTTTTTTCGGCAAGTTCCAAAAGTGCCGGGGTATCAACGGTCAGGTTGGGAGCGCCATTGGCGAAGGGAATTCCCAGGGACAAGGCGGCATAGGCGTAAATTTGGGATGGGGCAATATCCGGATGATTTTCATCGAGCCCCTTTTCAAACGCGGTCAAGGTCTGATGGACCGGACCTGTTTTGGCGAACGCTTCGGTGGAAGCGCACCACACCATGACCGAACGATTCATCTTTTGCGTATCCTGCTCGCGGCGGATATCAGCGATGAGTTGATTTGCCCATTCCCGTTTCGTGCCGGTTTTGATGTTGGTGCCATTCAATTTGCTGACCCAATCCTGTGAAAAAGCGGCTTTCATGGGTTTGATGAGAGAGAGCGCGTCTTTAAGTGGTTCCAGGTCTTGGGGCGTCAACACGCCTGCTTTTTTGGCGGCTTCATAGGCATTGTCCGGAAAAACGTCCCAGGCGGCAAACGTGAGGTCTTTGAGATTTGCCAGGGGGATAAAATCCTTGACCAGGGGGTTGCGGTGTTCGGTGCGTTTCCCCAGGCGAATGGTTCCCATTTGGGTGAAAGACCCGATGGGTTTGGCCTTGCCCTGGCGAATGGCCTCGACGCCGGCGATAAAGGTGGTGCTGACCGCACCGAGCCCGACGAGAAAAATGCCTAATTTTCCTTCTGCCGGTGCAATGGAAAGCGGTTTGTTGTGTGCGGTCATAATGTTCTCCACGTAAAAGGATTGATTTTAAATGCTTTTAAGAAAGCGAGGTTCAGGGGCTACATTTTTTCAAAAAAGGACGCAACTTTTTTTGAAAACCTGCGATAACAAGATTAGAGCGTGAAAATCGCGAGGAGACGATCATGATTACCAAATGGATCCGTCAAGTTATCGGGAAAACCAACTCCCATGATGATTTGCGACAAATATCAAAAACATCCGGCGTGCATCCATCAGCGCAAAATCTCGTCGATGTGCCCCTTAAAGTTTTAACCGAAGAAGCCACCCGGCACCACGCAGAATTAGAGACGCTCGTCAAAACCGGTTGGCCGGTCGTAAATCGCAACCGAGTCAAAGAACGCGTTCGTCGTTCGGTGTGGAAGATTGTGAGCGACGCCTTTCATGCTCCAGATCCTGAAATGGTCGAAGAAATTACGGAGCGCATCGTCGATGCGGCTGAAGTCGATCCTTATTATGCGAAAATGGTGGTTGAAAAAAATAGCGATGACGATGAAAAAACGGTTTAAACTTCTTCAATCACATCT
>JACQOX010000009.1 GCA_016202335.1 Deltaproteobacteria bacterium | reverse complement strand
TGCCAATGCCGAGCGCCAGCGTGATCGTCCCCTGAACGACACGAGACGCAAGGTCGATCACATGCAAGGTCCGGTCGCTGTTATTTGCCACGATGGCCCGACGATTCGTCGTATCGACCGCAATGGGGCCCAGTCTCTTGTCAGCAGACACGGTCACACTTTTGGGAAGCGCAGAAACGTCATCGAGATCGAAAAACAATACATCTCCATCTTGCTGCGAGGCCAGGATGTCATTGGCGTTTGCATCATAGGCGAGGCCCAAAATATTACCATCGATCTCATCATCAGCCGTGAGTGCTGCAGGCTGCGTCGATTCCTTGGCAAAAGCCGCCAAATCGATGAGCATCAAGGTTTCGCTGAAACTCACTGCCAGCCGTGAATCGCTGATCAGTTGAAATCCGGTGATTCCACTCGTGATGGTGAAGTTAAACGGCGGTCCACCGGAGACAGAAAGGACTTCAGAAGGATACGAAAAACAAATTTGAGGCAGAACCAGAAAAACAACGGTGAGAAGAAGGCGCTTCACACTTCTTGTGTGCTATAAAAGAACATTCTCTGCAATTTGAATTGCATTAAGCGCTGCGCCTTTGCGCAAATTATCGGACACCGCCCACAGGCAGATGCCGTGTGGAACCGTGGGATCACGGCGAATGCGGCCGACATAGACATCATCCTTGCCGGCCACATCGAGCGGCGTCGGATAATCCTTTGCGTTCTCCACCAGAGAAATACCATCGGCCTGACGAAGCGCATCTTTTACGGTTTCGAGGGATATTGCATCCGCACATTCCAGATTGATCGACAGCGAATGGCCGATCTTCGCCGGAACGCGAACCGTCGTGGCCACAACACCGATCGAAGCATCATTTAAAATCTTGTGTGTCTCTTGCGGGATTTTCTTTTCTTCTGCAGTGAATCCATCGTCGGTGAATTCGCCGATCTGCGGGATACAATTAAAGGCATATTGGCGTGGCGACGTGAGCGCAAGGTCCTGAGAATGTGCAATGAGTTCCTGCAGCGCCCTTCTGCCTGCACCTGAAACAGATTGATACGTCGACACCACAACTCGCGTCACCCGAACGTGCTTACAGAGCGCATGAATGACCATGATGAGCGGAATCGCCGAGCAGTTGGGATTGGCGATGATCCGTTTGTTTGTAGCGAGCTGTATCGCTTCGGGATTGACTTCGGGGATGACGAGCGGAACGTCGGGATCCATGCGAAAGACGCTAGAGTTATCAACCACGAGCGCCCCGGCAGAAGTTGCAACAGGCGCGAAGTCACGGCTGATGTTGCCGCCGGCGGAAAAAAGCGCAAGCTCGACACCTGCAAATGCAGGTGTGCTCAAAACGCGAATCGGAACTTCGCTACCTGCGAAGCGCACGCTTTTTCCCGCAGATCGTTCGGAAGCGATTGGCACAATTTCTTTGACCGGAAATCTTCGCTGTTCAAGAATTTTGAGCATTTCCTGACCAACGAGACCGGTGGCGCCGACAACGGCAACTTTATACGATTTTAAAGTCATTTCTTAAACAACCCTTCCAATTTTTTGAACATGTCATCTTTGGTTTTGGTCGCATTCGGATTTCCTTTTGCACCACCTAGAAACTTAAAATAATTGCAAAAGTTAGCCGACTCTTTGTCGGCCACGTGATCCGCAATGGGTTCGCGGCACTGTGAAGGCGACGAACGGTCGTAAAGGATGCATTGAATACAGGAGTGAAGATCGGTCCGACAGGAAGGACACTCGTCTCGTCGTGCGACGGGCTCGATGACTTCAATTTCGCTGTGACATTTGGCGCACTTCGGCATTTCAGAGGTCTCTTCCGCCAACGACCTTGAGGCGTTTTTCTTCACGGCGTTCTTTTCGGTGGGCTCGCACTTTGGCCACCAGGCGTTTGCTCTGTCGAAACGTGATGAGCTCCTCAAGCGGTCCAGAAGCGACATAGGCCAAGGTGAAGACGAACATCATGACATCGGGATCAGAGGCGATGACAAACAGAACGATCACGGCGGAGACCAAAGCAAAAAAGGAATTTCTCCGGTGCCATTGGATCGCTTTCATGCTCCGGTAATTGATGGAGGAGACCATGAGGAGCGAGAGCGCCATCACGAGCACGGCTAAAGGAATATTCTTCTGCGGCGGCATGCCGGCAAAGGAATGATAAAAAAGCACCAGCGTGGTCAACAAATAGGCTGCGGAAGGAATCGGGAGTCCTTGGAAAAAGCGACCTTCGACGGAAGAATGCTGCACATTGAAGCGGGCGAGGCGCAGCGCACCGCAGGCAAAAAAGAGAAAGGCAGCCATGGCGCCGAGCCGTCCCAGGCTTTGCAAGGACCAGGTGTAGATCAAAATGCTGGGCGCAAAGCCAAACGAGCACAGGTCTACGAGCGAATCGTATTGAATGCCGAATTCGCTTTCGGCCTTGGCGAGTCGCGCCAGTCGACCATCAAGGAGATCGAAGACCCCGGCGAAGAGGATAAACCAGGCCGCCTGGATGTAATCACCGGACAGCGATTGCAGGACGGAAAAAAATCCGCAGAAAAGGCTTGCCGTGGTACACATTGACGGCAGCAGAAAAACGCTACGCCGAAGTCCACGACGTCGCTTTGATTCACGCAGATTCAAGCGAACCTCCCGATGATGGATGCCCCGCCCTTGAGGCAATCACCCGCTTTGACGTCGATGACAGCATTCGCCGGGAGGAAGAGATCGACGCGCGAGCCGAAACGGATGAGTCCCAGGCGATCGCCGCGAGCGATGTCATCCCCTTCTTTCAGATAACAGACGATACGGCGGGCTACCAGGCCAGCCACCTGCGACATGACCACGCTGCCTTTGCTGGATTCCAGGGCAATGGTATTGCGTTCATTGTGCACGCAGGCCTTGTCCAGGCTTGCCACGAAAAATTTTCCGGCGTGATAGGCCACTTTTTTGACTTTGGCGGCAATGGGGGATCGATTGATATGAACATTGAATACCGACAGAAAGATGCTGACCCGTTGCGAAGGACCGCCGAGGAGCGGTGTGTCTTCGCAGGGAACGACACAGAGCACGCGGCCGTCGGCTGGGGATACGACCAGGCCTTCATCAGAAGGGATTTTACGCTCTGGATTACGAAAGAAATAAACGATGAATCCCGTGAGGAGTGTGAGAAACGTCCCGAGCCAAGTCATGCCAAAGACAAACGCGAAAAAAACGAGGATGAGACTCACGCTGATAAAAGGAAACCCTTCAACCGCGATGGGCAGCTGTGGCGGTTTGATATGATATGCGCTCACGCTAAGGCCTTCCTATATTGTGCAAGGATGTGCTCGATCTTGTCGCGGCCTTGCAGCTTGACCTTCTGAAGTCGCTTTTTCTCAGCCTCTTCTTCAGCGGAAAGAAAGGGTTTCCGATTTAACTTTTCCAGTTTTTTTTCAAAAGCAACATGCTCGTCATAGAGTTTTTTTAAAGAAACGTCTGTGGCGAGATGTTGTTCGATAAGGGCTAAATCTTGCTTTTCCATGAGATTTCTCCTTGTCCTCAAAAAAGAGGATGTCTGTGGTGTAAGCGATGTGCCTCGGAACAGTCAAGTATTCTCCCCGTTTGCATGAGATGCAGCACCATCGCCATATCGACACCGAATTCGCGGTCTTTTTCGGCAAATGGGACATGCTGGCGAATATAGTCATAGACTGCTCCCGTCACCTTTCCCGGCCGTTGTTTTTCTTGCTGGAGATCGATCGCCTGACAGGCGGCCAGGAGTTCAATGGCAAAAATCCGTTCCACATTTTCGAGGATCGTCATCGCCTTCTTTGCGGCGATGAGCCCCATGCTCACGTGGTCTTCTTGATTGCCGCTCGTCGGGATGCTGTCCACGCTTGCTGGGTATGACAGTGATTTATTTTCGGAAACAAGCGCGCTCATGGTGACGTGAGGAATCATGTAGCCGGAATTGAGCCCTGGCGCTGGCGTCAGGAATCGCGATGGAAGTTCGTCGTCGAGGGGATTCAGTAAAATCGCGACTCTCCGCTCGGACATGGCCCCGAGTTTGGTGAAGGCGATGGACAAGAAATCCATGGCAAAGCCAAGCGGTTCAGCGTGAAAATTTCCGCCGGAAATAATTTCGTCGGTGTCTGGAAAAAGAATTGGATTATCGGTGATGCTCCCAAGCTCAGCTTCAACGACCTTGCGCACGTGATCGAGCGCGTCTTTGACGGCACCGTGCACCTGCGGGATACAGCGAAAAGAGTATGGGTCTTGAACGCGCGAACAATGAGCATGGCCTTTCATGATGGAGCTGTCGGCGGTGAAGCGTAAAATATTTTCAGCCGTCTGAAGTTGGCCAGGTTGCGGTCGAAGCGCCTGAAGTCGCGGATCAAAAGGTGTGAGCGATGCGCGATCGGCTTCGAGCGACAGCGCACCTGCGATATCGGCAATCGTGGATAGATGTTCGGCCGTAATGAGCGCCTGAACGGCAACGGCGAGCGTGGCCTGCGTACCATTCACAAGCGCCAGGCCTTCTTTGGGCTTGAGCGTCACCGGGCGAAGGTTGCAGGCTTTGAGGGCCTCAGAGGTTGAAACGATCTTCTCTTGAAATCGACACGTCCCCTTTCCCAAGAGGCTCAGCGCAATATGCGCCAGTGGGGCCAGATCGCCCGAAGCGCTGACGGATCCTTTGGAGGGGATGATCGGCGTGATGTGATGGTTGAGAAGCGAGAGGAGTAGATCCAGTGTTTCAGGAGAGATTCCGGAATAGCCCGCAGCCAGGCAATTCGCGCGGAGCAGCATGATGAGGCGAGAGGTTGTCGATGAGAATGGCTCTCCTACTCCGGCGGCGTGCGAGACCACAATGTTGTGCTGCAGGGTCAGGAGATCGTCATGGGAAATGCGTTCGCGCGCCAACCGGCCGAAACCGGTGTTGATGCCATAATAGGTTCCGCCATCTTGGAGTTTGCGGTCGATGAAGGTGCGAACCTCCACGAGCCCTTGGCGGCTCTTGTCTGAAAGTTCAATGGCAACATCGTTCGTCAAAAACGTTTTGAGGACATGAAGCTTAAGAGCGCTTCCATCAAGGACAATTTTTTTCATCGTATTTCCTCTCAGCGTCGGAGGGACGGATATATCGAGGTGCCAGCGAGATAAGCTCATCAACACCCTGAGTCAATTTGGCGAGCGCCAACGAAGCCATGCTGCTCGCATGAATGACATGTTGGTCAGAACTCCCCAAGGACAGCTGTTGTCCCAATCGTTCCGTAAAGAGGTTCTGATAGCGAACCGCGCCGTCCCCGATCAGATGAAGCTGACGTCCCTGAGCCATCTCTAGAAGTTTATCACACAGGATATCAGGTGGCAGCGCTCGTTCGGACAAGAGGCATTCGTGTGATTTCAGATCACAAGCGTTCACGTACACTTCACCGCGGGCGGCGTCGATCATCGGGACGACAATGACGTCCTGCTTCGCCGGAACATTTTTGGCCAGGGCTTCTAATGAAGAAATGCCGACGAGTGGGATGTCCCAGCCCATGCAAAGTCCCTTGGCAGCCGCGAGCCCGATGCGCAGTCCGGTAAACGAACCGGGACCGACACCTGCCACGATGGCCTGGAAGTCCGCGCGCAACCAGCCTGTCAGAGAAAGTCCTTCTTCAAGAACGGTGAAAAGTTGTTCTGAATGGGTGGTATTCTGCGCCGTGTGTTTTTCAAAGACGACGCGGTCATCGTCGACGAAGCCGATAAGGCCTGGGCGAAAAGATGTGTCGATGGTGAGAATTTTCATGGTGTAGGGGCGACCGGCCGGT
>JACQOX010000159.1 GCA_016202335.1 Deltaproteobacteria bacterium | reverse complement strand
GAGTTTGTCGGCGCCTTCAATTTTTTCAGCGGTAAGAATTTCCGCGACGCGCAGTTCCACTTTGGCGAAATCGGTAATATCGATGAGTTCAATCATATTTTTTTCTTTCTGTTTTGTATCATCTGTTTTTTGTAGGGGCGATCCGGCGGTCGCCCCAGCTTCTTCAATCCTCGGGAAGAGGGCAATGTCCAATTTCACGCGAAGAAGTTGATCGTTTTGAAATCCAAATGCCTGCCAGATATTTTTTGCCGTCTCAGGCATAAACGGTGAAAGGAAATGCGTCACCTGGCGAAGCACTGCCGCAACATTATAAAGCACAGCGTTGATCTGATCGATCTTTCCTTCTTTAGCGAGAAGCCAAGGTTTGGTGTCGTTGATGTATTTGTCGGCGGCCGCCATCGTTTCCCACAGCAATGCCAAGGCGGTGTGAAAGGAAACATCTCCCTCACATGGGGAGAGCAGTGCGGGCATCCGCTGTTCCAGCAAAGCACATTTTGCCTGAAGTTCTGGGTGAAGGTCCTTTTTCGCCACAGGCGTGATCGTTGAATCGAGGTATTTTTCCGCCATGCCGATGGTGCGGCTCACCAAATTGCCGAGACCGTTTGCCAGATCGCCATTGTAGCGATTGATGAACTGCTCCCAGGTAAAATCGCTATCTCCACCAAAGCTGCCTTCGCGCAAGAGATAGTAACGAAGCGCGTCAGCGCCGTATTTGTCCACCACGTCGAGGGGTGTGACGACATTGCCCAGACTCTTGCTCATTTTTTCGCCCTTGAACGAAACGAAGCCGTGAGCAAATACGGTTTTGGGCAGAGGAAGTCCTGCGCTCATCAGCATCGCCGGCCAGATCACGCAGTGAAAACGGGTGATGTCTTTGCCGATGACGTGGACGTCGGCCGGCCACCATTTTTTAAATTTTGGTTCATCTGAGCCATAGCCCACGGCGCTGATGTAGTTGATAAGTGCATCAAACCAGACATAGACGACATGCTTGGGATCGTTGGGGAGCTGAATCCCCCAATCAAAGGTGGAGCGAGAAATCGAGATGTCTTGGAGTTCACCCTGCAGGAGAGCGAGGATTTCATTGCGCCGTGTTTCTGGAACGACGAATCCTGGATGTGCTTCAATATGAGCGAGTAATTTGGTTCGGTATTTTTTGAGGGCGAAGAAGTAATTTTTTTCCTTGAGCCACTTCGGCACGATCTTGTGGTTCGGGCATTTACCGTCGGTCAAATCTTTTTCGGTGTAAAAGGCTTCGCAGGATTCGCAGTACCAGCCTTCATATTCCGCAGGGTAGATGTCGCCTGCCGCGAGAATTTTGCGAAAGAGTTCCTGCACGCCTTGTTCATGATGTTTGTCGGACGTTTGAATAAAGTCATCGTACGAGATGCTCAATTTCTTCCACACTTCTTCAAACGTGATCCGCATCTGATCGCAATAGGCCTTGGGCGTGAGCCCAGCTTTTTTCGCGGCGCGCTGGACGTTTAAACTGTGCTCGTCGTTGCCCATCTGAAAATGCACGTCATCGCAGATCAAGCGGTGCCAGCGGGCCAAAACATCGGCGCCGATTTTTTCGTAAGCGGTTCCAATGTGCGGTGTGCTGTTGACGTAATCAATAGCGGTCGTGATGTAGAATTTATTTTTTTTCATGATGGCGATTTCGTCGGTGTCTGCGGTCACGATTGCGATCCCGTTCGCGTGGTGCATCGGGCTTCTTGGGTGTTTCTGGAGATGCGGCAGGTGTGTCTGCAGTGGTGGTTGTCGAAGGTGCGGGCTTTCGCGCTCTGGCATTTTGCACGGCCTTGTCGCGTTTTTCACGGCGGCTGCGGAATTCTTCTTCGCGGCGGCGGTCTTGAGCGAGCTTGTCCGTCAAGGCCTTCTCGCGAGCTGCTTTGTCCGCGGCTTCCAACACCGAGCAGGCATCGGCAGGAAGACGCGCCATGCCGCCTTCGTCCAGACGCACGGAATAGTGTCGGTTGAGGATGTCGATGCTCTGAATTTCGCCGATGCCCTTGGCCGTCTTCACGATCGCACCACTCTTGAGTAGTCCTTTGCGAAATTCGGCGTACAGTTCATTTTCATAGGCCAGGCAGCATTTGAGTTTGCCGCAGAGTCCAGCGAGTTTCGTGGGATTGGGCGAAAGTCCCTGGGTCTTGGCCATGCCCACGGAAATGGGACGAAATTGCCGCAGAAAAGTGGAACAACAGGTCGTGACCTGGCCGCAGGCTCCCAGGCATCCTTTGTATTTGGCTTCGTCGCGGGCGCCGATCTGTTTCATTTCAATGCGCAGCCGAAGGGCGTTGGCGAGGTCTTTGATGAGCGACCGAAAATCAACGCGGTCTTCGGAATAAAACACAAAACGGACTTTTTTACCGCCTTCAATGATCTCGGCGTCCGTCAGCTTCATGGGCAATTGCTGTTCGGCGATGCGTTTTTTGGCAATTTGAAAGTATTCGTGCGCTTTTTCCCGCCGTTCGTTTTCCTGATCGATCTCCTGAACAGTCGCTTTGTGCAGGATGGATTTTACTTTTTCCGGAAGCTTTTCGGAAGTCAACTCACGCGGCGGTTCAATGACCGTAGCCATGGTGATGCCGTCATCGCTCGGAATGATGACGCGATCGCCGATCAAGAGCGTGGTATCCGTTGTCGTAAAGGTATAAATTTTAGAAGCCGTACGAAATTGCACGCCGACAGCGAGACGGGCCGGAGTTTCTATTTGCGGGGATGATTGAGACTCAAGATTCACAGCGAATAAGCGTAAACAGAAGCTCCTCAAACAGCAACTGTTTATTTACAGTGGTCATCAGGCCTTTGAGGGTCGTGACGGTCGCGCGGAAGGCCTGATCCAATTTTTCAGATGGAGCGTCGATGAGCCGGTCGCGGTAGCGGGACATCAGGATTTCCAGGATGATCGGCATTTTCTCTTCTTTTTTGGCCCACTCTTCGCTGAGCGCCAAAACTTCGACCGCGGTTTTATTCGCCATCAAATGATCCCATCGGCTGGAAACTTCTTCGATGACGTCGCGATCGAGCTCCATGGCCAGCCCGAGGCTCCCCTGAGACAGGGATGCCATAGTCTTGGCTTCGTCCGCTGAGATCGCCTCTTGGGTTGTCAGGTAGCGGGCGATATCGTTAAGCGGCAGCGGAGAAAAAGAGATGATCCGACAGCGCGAGCGAATGGTTGCCAACAGCAGCGACGGCGAAGGGGTGATGAAAATAAAGTGAGTTTTGGTCGGCGGCTCTTCCAGAATCTTGAGCAAAGAATTTGCGGCGCTCACCGTCATGGTATGGGCATCGTCGATGATGGCGATTTTGGCCCGAGCTTCAATGGGATGGTATTGCAGCTGTGAAGAGAGCTGGCGGGCGTGGTCGATTTTGATGGAATCGTTTTCCGGAGCCAGGAAAAAAATATCGGGGTGCTGTTCGTTTTCGACTTTCTGGCAGCCCGCGCATTTTCCGCACGGTCTTTCCTTATTCAAACAGCAAACCTCCATGG
>JACQOX010000158.1 GCA_016202335.1 Deltaproteobacteria bacterium | reverse complement strand
GTAAATAATGAAAAAAGGAACGGGCAGCGGAAACAATCCGGGCTACGCTTCGAGACGAAAGTTTCTTGCGGTGGAGCGTCGTCAGGAACGCAGTCACTGAAGTTTCATTGATGCCTGCCAGTGCGTGGATATGTTGCTCTGCCAGCGAACTCGCCAACAGGCGCAGGTCGTGGGCATATGAAACCACCGTATTTTCCGCCAAACGACGTTCGATACGAACGTAGAGCAGGTATTCGTCGATGAGTGGGTCGATGATGTGAGCTCTGGCTTGCATCTTTTTAGCTTTTATCACATGGAGCCCGCCCTATGCCGCAAAAAAATGACTTCCAAGAGATTGAGAAGCCGAATGTCATTTATCCGGCTGGACTCGTTCACACCTTTTTTCATCACGAGAAATCGAAACCCTTGATCGTCGAAATCGGGCCGGGGCGTGGCGATCTCTTATTTCACCTGGCAAACGAGCACCCAGAAGCCATCGTCGTCGGCATTGAACTCAAATCCAAGCGCGTCGACAAAATGATCGCCCGCATTGAAAAGCTGGAACTCACCAATGTCATTCTGCTTCAAGCCGATGCCAAAACTGCGTTGGACGAGCTTAAAGATCAGCCGATCAAAGAATGGCATATTCATTTTTCCGACCCCTGGCCCAAGCGCCGCCATGCTCCGCGGCGGCTGCTCTCCCTGCCCTTTCTTGAAAACTGTTCAGCCCTGCTGCAGCCCAAAGGAAAAATCTCCATCACCACGGACGTCGAATGGTACGCCCACGACGTGGCGAAGATTATCGATCGCATCCCACAGCTCAGCTCCTGCTCCCCAGAAAAAGTTCAGACCTCAAGCGATGACGCCTTTCCCACCTATTTTGCCGAAAAGTGGAAAAAAGCGGGAAGGAATATCTATTATCTGAGGTATTGGAAGAGCTAACTTTTAAACACAGCAAAGATGTTGTTGAAATTCCGAGGACCCGAGCCCTCATTAAAAATTCTGATTGATAGGCGAGCCGCAGGAATTGAAACAATATCTTTGCTGTGGCCAAAAAAATCTCATCAGAAAATGAGCGAGAACAGCTATACTTTTTTCTGATCGTTCGGTAACAGGGCAGCATGTCCATTGCCATCCACGTGACCCACGAAGCCATTCAAAAAATCGGCGGCATCGGTTCAGTCATTGAAAATCTCCTGACATCGCCGGTCTACCAAAAGAAGTTTCCACGCAACCTTTTGTACACACCGCTGTTCCACGCTGACGGTGACCCAGAGCACAAGCTCGGACCAAACTCTCAGCTGATCACGTCGAACACCGACCACATCGATCACCAGGGACTTCGCAAAAAGTTCGAAGCCATCGAACACCGTTATGGCATCAGCATCGTTTACGGAAAAAAGCGGTATGTGTCGCACGAAGAAAAACATCGCGACATCGACACCGACATCCTCGCCGTGGGCATCCAGCACATGAAACCTGAGGCCATCGACGCCTTCAAGTTTCAACTGTGGGAGCACTTCGGCATTGATTCAGAACTCTACCGCCACGATGCTGATTACGAACAGTACTTGCGCATTGCCATTCCTCTGACTGACATTATGGAAGCGATCTACGGCGAACACACCCCTGCCGTTCTTTTTTCCCATGAATACATGGGCATGCCGTCGGCCTTGGCGCTGACCATCGAAAAACGCCAAGAGCGTCGCAAGGGTGATCGAACGTATTTTTATGCCCATGAAATTTCAACGGCGCGAAGCATCGTCGAACACCATCCGGGCCATGACTTCATGTTTTATAATGTCATGCAGCACGATCAACGTGAAGGCATCTCACTCGAACAACAGTTTGGCTCGTATCGTCATTACTCCCGCAATGAACTCGTCAAGCGTGCGCTGTACTTGGACGGCTTCATCGCGGTCAGCGACATCATCAAAGAGGAATACCAATACCTTTGTCCCCAGGCAGAAGCCTCATCCATTCATGTTATTCCCAATGGCGTGCCGGTCGTGCATTGCAAGGTTCGGGACAAAGATGAGGCCTGTGCACTCGTGGGGCAATACTGTGAAAATCTGTTCAATTTCTCGCCGGATTATATTTTCTCGCATGTGACGCGCCTGGTGCTCAGCAAGGGGCTCTGGCGGGACATCAGTTTGTTGTATCTGTTGGACGAACAGTTGGCCGCGCAAAAGAAAAAAGCCTTCTTCGTATTGCTCTCCACTTCTGTCGGCAGCGGCCGGCCGAAGAACGATGCGCTGAAGATGGAAGCCGATTATGGTTGGCCCCTGCTTCACCGCGAAGGCTGGCCAGATCTGGTCGGGCAAGAAGTGGACCTCTACCGTCAATTAGAACTTTTCAATGCCCGCTCCAAAGTCATCAAAGGTGTTTTCCTGAATCAATTTGGTTTTAATCAATCCGACTGCGGAATGAGAATGCCGAGCGAGATGAATCTCTTTCATCTGCGGCTCGCCAGCGACCTGGAATTTGGGCTGTCGATCTATGAACCCTTCGGCATCGCGCAGATTGAAACCCTGCCGTATGGAGGATATCCGCTCATCACTGACATCTGCGGTTGTGCCTCGCTGCTTAAGAAATCGTATACTGAAAACGATGCGATTATTGTGGATTCCACGCGGATTCCACACTCGATGAAGTCCACTTTTCAGTCGGTGGAAGATTTCAAGCACATGACCACGAGACATCGCGATCAGATTGAATATGAGCACCACAGAAGCATTGCTCCGCGCATCATCGAACTTCTTCCCCAGAATGATCGGGCACGACGGAAACACTTTGAACGCATGCAGGACAAAGCGTCGGCACTCAAATGGGATCATGCTGCCGTGGGTCTTACAAAATTGTTATGATTTCCATTTTCTGAATTCTGGATAGAGCTCTGCAAAAAACGGATCTGCCGGAACGAAACGCACGGAAAGCGACTGTTCCCCCGTGCCCACCAGGACAAAGCTTCCGGAATATTTCGCGATCTTGTCGGAATACCGTTCAACAAAGGTAAGCGGAGCCTTCTGAAAGGCAGCGCGATCCTCACCTCGGCAGTACAGCGCTTCGACGGCGATACGCTTTTCATCGACATCACCCAGGAAGACGTAGACATCGACATGGACCTTCTGTCCAGAGACCGGCAGCTTTCCATCGACGCTCGTGAAATAATCCTTGATGTAAACTTTGTCCCACGCTGCCACCGCTTCACTCTGCATATTCACGGCCTTCTTGAGATGAAGTCCGCCCTCTGTCCGCAGTTTTTTGGCGGTGGCGATTTCCGGTCGATAACATTTGACCACGTATTCGCGCATGGCGCGGTGCATATTGAAACCACTGCACACGGTTTTGATGGATTCTTTCATCATGCGTTCCCACGGCAGCGGAAAACCATGATCAGCATTGGAGTAATAAGTTTCAGTGATTTCGCGCTCCAGCAAGCTGTACAGCTCATTGGCGTCGGCGTCGTTGATATTCTGCGGATCGCCACATGAACACCCGGAACGAATCGCCCAGCCATTGCGCCCATTGTAGGCCTCCGGCCACCAACCGTCCAGGATGCTGAAATTGAGCACGCCGTTGATACCGGCCTTGATGCCTGACGTACCACTCGCTTCCATCGGTTTTTTGGGCGTATTGAGCCAGACATCGACACCCTGCACGATATGCCGCGCGATGTTCATGTCATAGTTTTCAAGGAACAGCATGTGGTGCTCGACGGGGTATTTATTGATAAAATCAAATACCTGTCGAATGAGATCTTTCCCGGCCTGGTCGGCAGGATGAGCTTTTCCTGAAAACACAAATTGCACCGGACGTTTGTGGTTCAGCACGATTGCCGCCAGGCGTTCGGGATCCGAGAAAATCAAGCCCGCCCGCTTGTAAGGCGTAAACCGTCGCGCAAACCCAATGGTCAGATAATCCGGATTCAAAATATGTTCGACATCGACGGCTTTATTAAAATAGCCACGGCGGCAACTCATGTTGGCAAACGTCCGCCGGATAAAGCCGATCACCTGCTCTTTGCGACGGCGGTGGGCGTTCCAAATTTCTCCATCGGGAATCGCATCGATCTTTTGCCAGAGATCGGCCTGATCTGCGGCGTGCAGATAGTCGATGCCGATGTAGCGATCAAAAATCTCGGTCATCTGCAGCGACAGCCAAGACTGAAGGTGCACGCCGTTGGTGATGGCGTCGATCGGATATTCTTTTTCATGGCTGCCTGGAAAGAGATCCTTCCACATCCCGCGGGAGACCGCAGCGTGGATTTTGGACACGCCGTTGGAATGGCTGGCATGGCGCAGTGCATAGGCCGGAAGCCAAAATTGCTTGTCGTTCCGGACTTCCCCCAATGCCAAGCACTGCGCCATGGTCAGCCCAACGTCCTTCACTTCAGGCGCCAAATATTCCATCACCAGATCTTGAGCGAAGTGCTCATTGCCCTCGATCACCGGCGTATGCGTCGTAAACACCGTGCTGTGGCGGATGAGGTGTCGAGCTTCTTCATAAGAACAGCCCTTCTGCTGCATCAGCTCTTTAAAGCGTTCCCAGATGACGAACGCCGTGTGCCCTTCGTTCAGATGATAGATGTCAGGAGTAATCTTGAGCGCCCGCATGGCGAGAACGCTGCCTTTGCCCAGCACAAGTTCTTGCGTGAGCCGCTGACGACGGTCGGCGTCGTAGAGGCTATTCGTGATGGCTCGGATGTGCGAAGCATTTTGATGGATGTTCGTGTCGAGGAGATAGAGGGTCACGCGGCCAACCTCGACCCGCCAGAGTTTCGCGTGGACATCGTCTTCCTTGAGCTTGAACTGAATAATGACCGGAGCGCCTTTGTCGTCAAACACTTCGCGCACCGGATGCAAAAACCAGTTGTTTTCCGGATATTCCTCACGCTGCTGACCACCGTCCAGGCGTTGGCGAAAATAGCCATGTTTATACAACAGGCCAAAGCTCACCATCGGGATGCCCATATCCGACGCTGCTTTGAGGGTATCCCCGGCCAAAACAGCTAAACCGCCGGAGTAAATAGGAAATGATTCATGCAGGCCGTATTCCATGCAGATGTAGGCGACCAAAAAGTCGTAAGCCGCGTCGCCCTTCTGCGGAACATGTTCATAGGCCATGTAGGCTTTATACTTGTCGTACACTTTTTCTAATTCGTAGAGGTAACCCTTGTCGCTCGCCGCCTTGTCCAAAGTTTGCGACGACAAGGTGTAGAGCAGTTCTACGGGATTGTGATTGACTTCGCGAAAGCGCACCGGATCGAGACGGTGAAACAAACGCTGGGCATCGACATCCCAGCAGGACCAGATGTTGAACGCCATCTCGTGCAGTCGTTCGAGCGCCGGGGGAATTTCCGGTTTGATGAAAAATTTTCTCACGTCCATATTTTTCCTTTCACGTCGCCATGTCGCGAAGCTTGGCCATGACATTCATATAAAGAATATATGCCTGCTCCGGCGAATCATAGGGAGAGAAATATTTGTGAACATCGCCGTCCTGAAAATATTTCGTGCACATATAATAGAAATGATCGGAAGTCGAAAGAGAACGGATGATCGGAAGTAAATCATCACGGCCATTCGTTTTGATCTGATGAAGAATGTCGTAACAGGTGTCGATGGCATTTCGCTGCATGTCGTTGTCGATCCACGCCGACAGATCGCGCTCGGTATCTGCCCATGACACAGGCTGCGGATAGGACAAAATTTCGGGTGTATAGGTGAGATTTTCCCGTGCATCAGATGGCCAGGCAAAAGAAATTGCCGGGCGACGGAAGAGATGTCCCGGCAAATGCTGCATAAATGAGAAAATGCCAGTTTCTTCCCACTGATGCTCGCCAAATGTTTCATAGTCCATGAACAGATTCACAAACAGCGACCGTCTTTGTTTTTCAATGAGAAGCAGTTTTTGCAGCCAGTCGACAAATTTTTCCGCCGTGAGTGGATATTCCGGCCACGCACGATTGGAAAAGCGGAAGGCGATGTCGTCGGACAGGGAATAGTATTTTAACAGCAGGGTCTGATCTTCGACAGATCGATAGGGATACAGCGGTGAACGCCAATTCAGGATGCGATCGGCACCTTCCGCTAAAATCGTCCGATAGTTGGTTTTGCGCGCCAAGATGCTGGCCAACCGATCCTGATAGACCAGTTCCGTATTTCGAAAAACTCTCGGCACAGCACCAAACTCCTCGCGCATGAGCTCGCCGTGCATGGCTACCTGAGTCAGGAATTCCTCTTCGTCGAAGAGATAAGACAGCGAATGGTAATACGTCTCACCGAGAAATTCGACGCAACCGGTTTTGGCCAGTTGCCGAAATGATTCCAAAACTTCGGGATAATATTTCCGAAACTGTTCGATGGCTACGCCGGTGATGGAATAGGCAATCTTGAAGCGGCCTTCGTATTTTTCGATGAGCTGCAGCATG
>JACQOX010000011.1 GCA_016202335.1 Deltaproteobacteria bacterium | reverse complement strand
GTTTCCAGGCGGCCGGACTGCTTGGGATCATTAAAATAGGCCTTGATTTGATCGGCCGGCTGCCCTGACTGTGCGGCAATCGCCTGAATCTGGGCCTCAACCTCGGCAGCTTCGACCTTCAGCTCTTCTTGCTTGGCAATCGCATGGGCCAGCAGAAATCCTCTCGTCCGAAGCTTGGCCTCTTCGACGTTGGCTTCCACAAAGCTGTTGGCCGTGATGCCGACCTGTTCCAGCGTCTGATTGCGGGCCTGGAGATCGCGATTCAATTGCTCCAGCATGCTGGAGAGTTCGGCGGTGACCATGGTTTCGGGAACTTCAATGGGGTGCTTTTCCGCCAGTTGTTCAATGACCTGACGGTGCAGGCGACGACGCTGTACATCGCTTTTGACCTGTCCAATCCTTGTTTTCAGGTCATCACGGACCTGGGCCAAGGTTTCAAAACTGCCGAGCGATTTGGCGAGTTCGTCATCCAAGGCCGGAACATTTTTCTTGCGGATTTCTTTAACGGTGACGTCAAACTTCCCTTCTTTGCCAGCGATGTCTTTATTGAAATAATCATGGGGATAGACAAACGATATCGAGCGTTGGTCCCCGGTTTTCATTCCGCGCACCTGCGCTTCAAAATCTTTCAAAAGACCACCACTGCCATAATCGACGACAAAATTTTCCGCCTTGCTGCCCTCAAAGGTTTTTCCATCGGCCGTTCCCACGAAGTCAACGAGGGCCATCATACCTTCGTCGAGGAGCGCCTCCGCGGCTGCTGGCTCGAGCTGGGTCAACCGCTTTTGCAAAAGCGAAAGCTCATGGTCGACTTCTGTGTCAGAAGCCGTCGTTTCTTCCTGTTCCAACTTGAATCCGGTATATTTTTCGATTTTAACCTCGGGCATGACGTCAAAAATCGCCCGATATTCAAAGTTTTTTCCCTTTTCGAGCATTCCCGGTTCCACATGGGGATCGGAGATGGGACGTCCCTGAACTTCCGTCACCGCCGAAGGATAAGTATCCTGGATAATCTGGGTGACGATCTCTTTTTCCGCATCTTTTCCCAGGCGCTGTTCCACTAAATTGGCCGGCACCTTGCCCTGCCGAAAACCGGGGAGTTTGATGTCTTTGGAGATCTTGACGATCGCCTTTTGCCAGCTCTTTTCCACTTCGTGTATATCCACTTCCACCTTGACTGCCTGTCGAACCGTGCTGATCGTTTCGAGCGTTGCTTTCATACCCATACTCCTTTAGTTGTCTATTTGTGCGGGGAAAGGGACTCGAACCCCCATGGGTTACCCCACCAGATCCTAAGTCTGGCGCGTCTACCAATTCCGCCATCCCCGCAAAAAGCGAATTCCGAAGATGCTAAAGAGTTCATTGGGGAAAGGCAAGCAAAAGGAGGGAAAATGCTGAGCAAAAATCATATCCAAATGGTGCAAGCCGAAACGCACATCTTTCAGTGTGAGGGCGAAGACACCCTTCCCTTCCTCCACCGGCTGCTCACCAATCACGTTCAGAAGATGCCCTCTCGCACCTGCCAGTGGAATGCTCTTTTGGACCGCAAAGGCAAGGTCCGGACACTTTTTCAGCTCTATAAGCTTTCCGACACTGCAGCACTCTGCATCGGTTCTCCCCTCGCCATCGAGAAGGCGCATTCCATTCTTAAGAGCCTGGTTTTTTCCGAACGCATCACCTTTACCGATGTCAGCGACAAGTATCGCCATCTGATGTTTGTGGGACGTGAGGCCGAAACTGCCATCGCGAACACATGCGGCCATCTGGAAATCTCCTGGCGGGAGGAGCTTTATGCCGTTCCTGTCATCCATGCCCTGCTGCCCGCCGCATCGCCGATGCCCTCGCAGATTTTTTTGCTGCCCAAAGAAACCTTCGACTTGCTGCGCATGCAGGCCTGTATTCCCGAATTTGGGATCGATATCACCGAAGACAATATCCTACTCGAAGGAAACCTCGGCCACGCCCATGTCCGCGGCAAAGGCTGTTACCCCGGCCAGGAAGTCATTGAGCGGCTGTATGCCTATGCCGACGGCAAAACCCCGAGGCTGCTTAAAACCATTCGTTTGAAGGGCGAACAGCATTTCACGCACGATCAAGAAGTAAGCATGAACGGCGAAGTCCTCGGTCAAGCGCGTTCTTTCATTTATAATCCCGCCGAAGACGCCACCCTGGTGATGGTGTATGGAAAACGAAGCACCCTCGATCGTTTCTAAAATCTCGCCACTCTTGAAAACAACGCCGCCTTCATAAGGTGATTTTGAGATGCCCTTACCTGCTTCATCTCCTGCAACAATCGCCCGAGCTTCAAATGAACAGAAGAAAGCGTCGGATGCTCTGCAAGAAGACTGCGATAACGTTCGATGGCCTGTGTTTTCTCACCTTGAACTTCCAACAACTCAATTTCTTTCATGGTGCGCTGTACTATTTCCGCTTTTGGATCCAGCGAACACATGATGCCCGCGACTTCTGGCGCTTTGGCGTGCGTCGGATCAATCGTCAGAAAAGCGTCGAAGTGTTCAAGGGCTGCAACCGTATCATGAAGGTGAAATGCCAAGATCATGCCGGCATTGAAATGGGCCTTGAGATACTTGGGATTTGCAGTGAGCAGCTGCCGGTAATCTGCAAGCGCTTCGGCATATGCCTCTTTCTTTTGAGAGGCCAACGCCCGCAAGAACAACGCCTCTTCATGCCGCGGATCCAATTCCAGCATCATCGTCAGATCGCGGATGGCCTGCGTCGTACTGCCCTGCGAAATCGACTCACGAGTTTCGGAGAGTTCATCGCTCATGGTCGCATCAAGCTGAAATCGACCGTGGGTGGCACATGCAGAAAGCAGCATCAAGAACACCGTGAGCATCTTTCCGCAGATGGTCATTCCATCACTCCATACGACATGGCAGCTGAATTTTTCTGTTTCATGGAACTCTTCGCGTCTCGAAAGCGAACCACATCGCCGACCCTGGCCATCGATGCTCCCAAGAGACGTGCTTTCGTGAATTTGCGATCGACATGGATCGCTTCCGCGGTGCCCACCTGATCTTCGAGGACGCCGATGACCTGATTGGTTTCGGGATCGGTCAGCACTTTTTTGACGGTGCTCACGATCAAGCGATCGCCGACGTTCACCTGACGATTGGAACCGGCGTTGAGATAGATGACACCCTGCTCCACACTGATGATCCGCGCCAACCAACTGAAATCCTCGACCTGTTTTTGAATGACCCCTTCGATGAATTCCACGGCATCGCCGATGGCATGGCGCGTGGCCTTGCCGAGCGGCGTCTTGTGAAAGAGATCGCCGCCGAAATCGATGATTTTGTAATTCACCTTCGCTCCGACGGCCTTTTCCCATGCCTTGCCCTGCGCGCGGTGTGAACAGATGATTTCGCCGGTGCGCGTATCCACGACGCGTAGATCCATGCCCACATGCGCTGCCCGTATTTCCCCGCTTGTTTTCACCCCCAAGAAGCCTGCGGCCATACCGCCGCCCATCTGGCGTTCTTCGAATTCCGTCACTTCGCCGACGATGAGATAGTCCACGCCGAGCAGATGCCCCGACGGCGCTTTGGTCATAGGCGCCACGAGCTGCGATTCGCCAAGCTCCTGTTCGATGAGTACTTTCGACAGCATGGCCCGTTCGACCACCACCATGCGTCCGGTCTTGATGAGCTCGGTCACGAGCTGCGCCGACAATCCGCCGCCGATGTTCCAGCCGCCGTACACCGCAGTAAAGCGATCGGTTGCACCAAAATTGGCCACGGCCACGCGCACTTTGGGATGATCTTGCAGGGTCGAAGCCTGAACCAAAGTTGGCAGCACGACGAAAAAAAGCAGGCCGAGAAAAATTTTCTTCATAAACACTCTCTTTCCCGAGCTTGCTGAATGACTTGAATGTTCACGTCAGAATTGATGGTGCCATGATTGTCCGTCACATCGAGCCGCTCATGGCCGGCATTGATGGTGACATTTTTTTGTTCCGCCTGCTCGCTGCGCTCAGGCAGATCGCGCACCCGCTGACGGGCCTGCTGCGCTGGGTCGCAGATCTCCTGCTTCACCACATTCACATTGCTCACCACTCTGATCGTCCCCTCTTCCTGTTGCTGTTTCACTCGCAACCGCCGGAGTGTTTCTAGTTTCGAAGGCGAAGTGGCAGCACTTGCAATCATGGGGAAGAGGATCATCATGAAAGAAAGCCATTTCATTGTTTCATGTCTCCCAAGATGATCGTCGATTGGATAGAAGCATCCACCGTATTACTGTGAGATGTCCCCTCGGAGCGGATCTCCAGTTTTTCATGGCCAACCCGGATGTTCACGTCGCCCATAACTGAGTTTTTGACATCGGCCGTATTATGGCTTCTTTCGCGCATCTGCGGTTCAATAGTGGTATCTTGAGGAGATGTCAGCGCCATCGATGCAAGCGGTTCAGGTTTTCGATCGACGCAGTTTTCCAGACACAGCGCCGAAGCCGTGAGTGGAACCGCGATGAAGATCATCGCGGTTCCACAGATCAGCAAAGATGGAAGAGAAGGAGTCTTCATTTGTCCTCCTTGCCCCCAATACTGACATCACCAAAGGTCTGCGTCACAGAAGTGGCGGCTTGAATCGTGTTGGTACTGCCGCTGATACCGCCGGCGATAGACGTCCCGACGACCGGCTGTTCAAAATTCCCCATAACGGAATTTCTGACCGTGCCCGAGATATCATGAGAATCTGTGCGTTTACCTATGCTGGAATCCGTTGAATTACCTTTGTAACTGTCGGTGATGGAATGATCGTCATACGATTTATTGTCGGTCAAATTACGCGTATCAAAAGTTTGATTGTGGCTGTTGGTCTGCGTGGACGTATCATTGTCGTACCGATAGTTTCGATTGTCGCGGTTATTGTATACATTGTCCGTATTCGTGCGGTTATTGCTGTTCGTATTGACCGTTGCACTGACATCCACTCCTCCAAGCCACCCTGCGTGTACCGATGTCGACATGATCGACAATAAAAGTGCACTCCCTACCACAGCGATGTTCTTCATACTCTTCCTCCTTAAGGTTAATGTGAACAACTTGGAAAAAGAAGAGCACGAAACATGCCAACGATCGGCGCAGGTTATTCGCGGACTTAGAAAATCGCGTTGGAGTAAAATCGATCAGGTGTTGGAGCGAAACGAGTCAGGTCAGCGACACGTGATGTGAGGAACATCGACAAACGAAGCCTTGCAGCGCACATGATCACCGGTGGCAAGATGAATCACTTTGGAAAGCACG
Source organism: Deltaproteobacteria bacterium (assembly GCA_016202335.1). Classification (GTDB taxonomy): domain Bacteria; phylum UBA10199; class UBA10199; order 2-02-FULL-44-16; family 2-02-FULL-44-16; genus JACQOX01. The sequence goes on along the minus strand of JACQOX010000011.1, from coordinate 2,536 downwards.
AGTTGGCGCGGTGGATAGGAAATCGTCAGCTCATGCTCGCCCGCGTCCAGTTTCGCATGCACGATGGGAGTTTCGCGTTTGACGAATTCTCCCTTCACGCTCGCATAGCCCCAGGGCTCGGCCATGATGCTCACATAACTTTCCTGAGGGATTGTCGGTGGAGGGATTTCTTTTGGTAACGGCTTGGCAACCAGGCGTTGATGTGGACCCGTACTCCACAGCATGACCGTGCACACCGCGGCGATCGCCATATGCTGCGACATCGGTCTTTGAGGAGTCTCACGTTTGGTAACCCCCAAAACCCGCGTCACCGGTACGGATGAAATAGCCTTTTGCGGCTCCTGCAGAAAATGCCCGCGCAACCAAACTCCCAGCTCATTTCCAAACGCCACCTCACCCAAAGATCGAACCGCAGCCTGAAGATCGCCCAGAAATGCATGAGCCGAAGCGTAACGCTCGGCCTTGGACTTGGCGAGCGAGCGCCGAAGAATGTCTCGAAGACACGGCGGAAGATGGTCCAAATCGCCGTCGGGCAAGGCTTCGAACTTCACTTTTTCCAGCACCTCGAGTTCATTTTGTGCTGCGAAGAGACGTTTTCCCGTCAACAATTCGTACAAAACCACGCCGCAGGCAAAGAGGTCTGTCTGTTGATCAATCGTTTTCCCAGCCGCCTGCTCCGGCGACATGTAGGCGTATTTCCCCTTGATCGCAAAAACCGTGGTTTCACGCTGTCGATGCTTCCCCTTGGCAATGCCGAAATCAGTGAGCTTGACCTCGCCTTGATACGAAATGAGAATATTCGAAGGAGAAACATCCCGATGCACCAAATGAAGGGGTTTGCCCTCTTCGCTGCAGGCCCGGTGGACGACATCGATGCCCTGCAAGAGCTCCTTCATTATATAGAGGGCCAGCGGGCGCGGAATTGTCAAATTTTTGACTATTATTTCTTCCGCATCGACACCATCGACGAATTCCATGGCCAAAAATGGCCGACCATCGAGCACACCGACATCGAAAAGGTTCACGATATTTTGATGATTGAGATTCAGGAGGGCCCGAGCTTCGTCATCGAACATCGCTAAAAATTTAGAATCTTCTCGTTTTTCAGCTAAGAGGAGCTTCAGAGCGACCGTTTTTTGGACCCCTGAAGGGTGCTCATAGCGGGCCTTATAGACCTCGGCCATGCCGCCCTTCGCGATCTTGGAAAGGAGAATATAACGGTTCTGAACGGTCATGATGGCCTTTTGGCATACCATCCCCCATCGGGCAACGTAATTCTGACCACCGTGATTTTCATCGCATGTCCAAAAAGAATAGAAAAAACAGTTGCTTTGAGACGGCAACTCAGTATAGACTGCTTTTTGTAATCGAACTGGAATGTTTGCGCATGGATCCTACAACGTAATGGTACGGAAAACCGCAATCGAATTCATCGATTTGCGGTTTTTTTTGTAGGTAACGCGCGAACATCCTCTTCAGAAAGGAAGAAATGTATGAGTAAGAAACGTGGTAAGGTGAAATGGTTTAACGACGCAAAAGGCTTCGGCTTTATTGCACCCGATGGCGGTGGCGAAGATGTTTTCGTTCACTACTCGGCGATCCAGTCGGAAGGCTTCAAATCGTTGAAAGAAAACGATGAAGTCGAGTTCGAAATCACGGAAGGCCCGAAAGGCAAACAGGCCAGCAACGTGACAAGAGCATAACTAGCTGTTATAAAAACATCTTTTACCAGAAACGCCCCTAATTTCAGGGGCGTTTCCTTTTTTAGCCTTGGCATCAACGAAAACTTTCTGGTACCATGCTAACTCTATGAAATCGAATGCGTTTACATCTGCTGAGCGCACGCTGATTCAGAAACTGAACACTCCCCGAAAAGTTCAGGAATATATCAACGCTCTCGACTACAATTTAGAGCAGAGCGGCGAAACCATCCGTTCCTTTCGAAAAGTGTTTCGCGACAAGACCTGTCACTGCCTTGAGGCCGTCCATTTTGCGGCGACGATTCTCCATGAACACGGCTACCCTTCGCTCGTGCTCGATTTAAGTTCCATCGACAACCTGGACCACTGTCTTTACCTTTACCGCGACGGCGACAATTACGGCACCATCGGCATCTCACGCGAAAAAGAACTTTACGGAAAGCCGTCCAAATTCCCGACCGTCCATAAACTGGTGATGAGTTATTTCGACGATTACGTGAGCGACACCGGCTGCATCGACGCGTATGCCGTTGCGAACTTGGATGACATCCCACGGGCTAACTGGCGATTTTCCGAACGGAATGTATGGCAGGTACAGAACTATCTGATCGATTTACGGCATCATCGAATTGATATTCCAAAACAGAAAGTCGAACGGCTGCGGAAGAAGTATATTGAAACCGTCACGGCAAATGCGCGAGACATCGCGACCTCCTAAACTACTACTTCTTTCTAAAAACTTGGTTATACCAATTCAGAAAATTCTGTGGCGACCTGAAGGGATTATCTGCACGACCTCCTCCACCAAAAAGGCGATACAGAAGTCTATCTATGGC
>JACQOX010000160.1 GCA_016202335.1 Deltaproteobacteria bacterium | reverse complement strand
TCGCACAGCGTATCCCCGGTCGTCGTCAGTTTGAGTCCAACCGCAGCTGCGATTTCACCTGCCGTCACGCGCTTAATTTCTTCGCGCTGATTGGCATGCATGCGGAGCAAACGGCCAACGCGTTCTTTTTTGCCTTTGGTGGCATTGAGAACCGATGTCCCGGATTCAAGGGCACCCGAATAAACACGAAAATACGTGATGTGACCAACAAAAGGATCGGTTGCAATTTTAAACGCCAGACCAGCAAACGGTTCCGTTTCCGACGCGTGTCGAATTTCTTTTTTCTCGGCGTCATTGACGTTGTGGCCTTCAATGGCGGGAACGTCGACAGGCGCTGGCAGATACGCCACCACCGCATCGAGCAGCTGTTGAACGCCTTTATTCTTGAAGGCCGTACCGCAAAACACCGGAGTGACGTGCATTTGAATCGTGGCCTTACGGGCAGCGCGCTTGATCTCCTCGATCGAAACAGCATGGCTTTCGAGGTATTTATTCAACAGCTCGTCGTCGGATTCGACGACGGCTTCAATGAGTTGTTCACGATATTTCTTCGTGTCGGCGACAAGATCCGCAGGAACGTCGGCGACAGTAAAGCCCGATCCTTTTTCATCGCTGTCGTAAATATAGGCCTTTTCTTCGATGAGATCGACGACGCCGCGGAATTTTTCTTCGTTTCCGATGGGAAGTTGGAAGGGAACGGCATTGGCCTTGAGCCGTTCATTCATCATTTTGACCGCGCGATAAAAATCGGCACCGACGCGATCCATTTTATTGACGAAGGCGATCTTGGGGACTTTATAGCGGGTCGCTTGACGCCACACTGTTTCTGATTGGGGCTGAACGCCGGCCACCCCACAGAATACGCCAACGGCCCCGTCAAGAACGCGGAGACTTCGCTCCACTTCAACGGTGAAATCGACGTGTCCAGGGGTGTCGATCAAATTGATGCGGTGGTTTTTCCAGAAACAGGTCGTTGCCGCGGAAGTGATGGTGATGCCGCGCTCTTGCTCTTGCTCCATCCAGTCCATGACGGCCGTACCTTCATGCACTTCGCCAATTTTATACGTCACACCGGTATAGAAAAGAATGCGTTCACTGACGGTGGTTTTCCCAGCGTCGATATGGGCAACGATGCCGATATTTCGAATTTTTGAAAGTTCTGTAGATACTTCTGCCATATAGGTTTCCACCTCTGACGCACATCTTTTTCAAAGAGCGCGACGAGCCTTAAAAATATGTTACCAACGATAATGTGCGAATGCGCGGTTTGCTTCGGCCATTTTATGCGTTTCATCACGCTTCTTGCAGGCCGCGCCACGATTTTCCAACGCATCCAATAATTCGGCGGTCAAACGAGCATCCATGGATTTTTCTCCACGGTCGCGCGCTGCGCCGATGATCCAACGAAACCCCAGGGAAATACGGCGGTCGGAACGAACTTCGATGGGAACCTGATAGGTCGCACCGCCGACACGTCGCGAACGGACTTCCATCACTGGCTTCACGTTTTCAAGCGCCTGCTTGAAAAGTTTCACCGGATCGTCTCCCTTTTTGGCCTTGAGACCTTCAAAGGACTGATAGACGATTCGCTCTGCCACAGCCTTTTTCCCGCGTTCCATGAGGGTGGAAATAAATTTTGCCACCACGACATCGTGAAATTTGGGATCAGGTAAAATGGACCGTTTTAAACTTGCTCGTTTCTTTCTTGGCATAACTCATCCTTACTTCGGTTTTTTTGCACCGTATTTTGATCGACTTTGACGACGATTTTCAACACCCGTGGAATCCAACGTACCCCGGACAATGTGATAGCGCACACCGGGAAGATCTTTTACACGGCCTCCGCGGACTAATACCACCGAGTGCTCTTGGAGGTTGTGTCCCTCTCCTGGAATATAGGCCGTCACTTCATAGGCATTGGTAAGCCGAACACGTGCCACTTTTCGAAGAGCTGAGTTCGGCTTCTTCGGAGTCGTGGTATAAACACGAGTGCAGACTCCCCGTCGCTGCGGACATGACACCAAAGCCGGAGATGCCGTTCTGACCACGACTTTACGTCGCCCCTGCTTCACAAGCTGTGCAATTGTTGGCATAAAAACTTAGCTCCGTAAAAAACTGTTATTTTTAGAGTGGTTAGCTGACATCTGCAGCTGTCACCCTAAAAGTGCGCGGACCCTAACAAAGCGATATTTTGAAGTCAAGAAAATCGAAGAAAACCAATCCGAAATTCTGCGAACTTCTAGCACTTCTTTTGAATTACACTGAAACACCTTGTTCAACTTCAACTTTTTCCTGTTGCGAAGGGTATTGTTGGGCTTCTTCACTCTGGCCTGCCACCTTGATGGCAAGGTTTCGATAATCGCGAAGTCCTGTCCCTGCCGGAATCAATCGACCCATGATCACGTTTTCCTTGAGACCGCGGAGGCGATCGACCTTTCCGGATACTGCAGCTTCGGTCAGCACCTTGGTCGTCTCTTGGAACGACGCTGCTGAAATAAAGCTTCTGGTGGAAAGCGATGCCTTGGTAATACCGAGAAGCATTGGTTCAGCCGTGGCTGGTATTCCGTCCTTGGCCTTTATTTTCTCGTTTTCTTCAGCGAATTCTTCGCGTTCCACCTGTTCGTCAACGATCCAGGTCGTATCTCCAGGATCTGTAATGCGTACGCGGCGGAGCATCTGGCGTACGATCACTTCGATGTGCTTGTCGTTCAAGCGCACACCCTGCAAGCGGTAGACTTCCTGGATTTCATCGACCAAATATTTCGCCAGCTCTTTTTCACCGAGCACGGCCAAGATATCATGTGGATTGGACGAACCATCCATCAGCGGCTCACCTGCCCTGACGTGATCGCCTTCATGAACACCGATATGTTTCCCCTTGGGGATGAGATATTCCGTCGGTTCACCCACTTCAGGAGTGACGATGACGCGGCGCTTGCCTTTGAGATCTTTCCCAAAATTCACGACCCCATCGATTTCGCTGATAACAGCATGTTCTTTGGGTTTGCGGGCTTCGAAGAGTTCAGCAACGCGCGGCAGACCACCGGTGATGTCTTTTGTTTTGGTGGTTTCCCGTGGAATCTTCGCCAAGGCGTCGCCGGCCTGAACCTGATCTCCTTCTGAGAGGACCAAGTTTGCACCGACAGGAAGCAGATAGCGCGCTTCGCCGCGGCCCGTGGGAAGTTGCACCGCCTGACCATTCGCATCTTTGATCGTAAGGCGCGGCCGACTGTTGGGGTCTTTGGAGGCAATGATCACCTTGCGGGACATCCCTGTCACTTCATCGACCTGATCGATGACCGTGGAACCTTCCACGATATCGCCAAAATGAACTTGGCCAGAAACTTCGGTCAAAATCGGAACCGTGTAAGGATCCCATTCAGCAAGCATGGTTCCGGCCTTCACCGTCTGTCCTTCTTTGACGAGCAGGAAGGCACCATAATTGAGTTTATAACGTTCACGCTCGCGGTTCGATTCATCCAAAAGAATGACGTAACCGTTTCGGTTCATGATCGTCCGTTGAGCATTTTTATTGGTCAAGGCATGGACGTTTTCCAATTTCACCGTGCCTTCATGACGGCTTTCAATAGAAGACTGTTCAACACGACGACTGGCAGCACCACCGATATGGAACGTTCTCATGGTGAGCTGCGTTCCCGGTTCCCCGATGGACTGGGCGGCAATGACCCCAACCGCTTCGCCAGTGTTGACCAGATGTCCACGGGCCAAATCACGACCGTAGCACTTGCGGCAGATCCCGTAGGAGGTGCGACAGGTCAGCACCGAACGGACGAGGACACGTTCCAAGCCAGCTTCTTCGATCGTCGTCACCAGGTCTTCATTGATTTCCTGGCCTGCCGAAACGATGACGTCATCGCTGTACGGATCGCGGATGTCATCCAGCGCCACGCGGCCCAAGATGCGTTCACCGATCGGTTCGATGATTTCACCACCTTCGACCAGCGCGCTGATTTCGATGCCATCCAGGGTCTGACAATCGTCGTCCGTCACCGTCATGTCTTGCGCCACGTCGACCAAACGACGCGTCAAGTAACCGGAATTGGCGGTCTTCAGTGCCGTATCCGCCAAACCTTTACGGGCACCGTGGGTTGAAATAAAGTACTGCAACACGTTCAACCCTTCACGGAAGTTCGCCGTGATCGGTGTTTCAATAATTTCACCTGACGGCTTGGCCATGAGTCCGCGCATACCCGCGAGCTGACGCATCTGCTGGTTGCTCCCTCTGGCGCCAGAATCCGCCATGATGAAGATCGGATTGAAACTGAGCTGTGTGCGTTTTTCACCACTTGGGCCTTCCACGGTTTCGCTGCTCATGCCCTTCATCATGTGAGAGGCAATTTCTTCGGTCGTTTGAGCCCAGATATCGACCACTTTGTTATATTTTTCACCCGAGGTGATGAGACCTTCGGTGTATTGTTCTTCCACTTCCCGCACTTCATGAAATGCCCTGTCGAGGATCTTCACCTTGGTCTCTGGCATTTTCATATCATCCAAACAGATGGAGATCCCGGCCTTGGTGGAATGGCGGAAACCGAGGGTTCTCAAACTATCACAGAGCAAGACGGTTTCTTTATCTTTGCAGAGGCGATAACAATCGTCGATCAGTTCAGCGATGGCTTTTTTGTCCATGACCTTATTGACCGTCGTAAAAGGAATCATTTTCGGAACCACTTGATAGAGGAGCACACGACCGACCGTGGTTTCAATGCGCTTGCCATCCATGCGACAGAGGATTTTGGCTTGAAGATCGACTTCACCGGCTTCGTAGGCGATACCAATTTCCAGATCGTCGGCAAAGATGCGCCCTTCACCTTTGGCAAAGGCACGTTCACGGGTCATGTAGTAGAGACCCAAAATCATATCCTGCGTCGGAACGATAATCGGTTTTCCGTTGGCCGGAGACAAAATATTATTGGTTGAGAGCAGCAAAACGCGGGCTTCGATCTGGGCTTCCACGGACAACGGCACGTGCACCGCCATTTGATCACCGTCAAAGTCAGCGTTAAACGCCGCGCAGACCAGTGGATGAAGCTGAATCGCCTTACCTTCAACAAGCACGGGTTCAAAGGCCTGAAGTCCCAAGCGATGCAACGTCGGAGCGCGGTTCAGCATGACCGGATGTTCTTTGATCACTTCATCCAGGGCATCCCAGACCTCGGGCGTTTCTTTTTCAACGTGGCGTTTGGCGCTCTTGATCGTCGTGGAAAAACCTTTTTCTTCGAGGCGATTGTAGATGAAGGGCTTAAAGAGTTCGAGGGCCATCACCTTGGGCAGACCGCACTGATGCAGCTTGAGTTCAGGACCGACCACGATGACCGAACGGCCGGAATAATCAACGCGCTTTCCCAGCATGTTTTGACGGAAACGACCCTGCTTGCC
>JACQOX010000161.1 GCA_016202335.1 Deltaproteobacteria bacterium | reverse complement strand
CGTCACGGTCAAACCGATTGGAACGTCAATAAAACGGTCATGGGACGCCTCCCCATCCCTTTAAATGCCATGGGCCGCGGACAGGCCGAGAAACTGGCCGAACGTCTGAATGGGATTACGGTGCAGGCGATCTTTACGAGCCCCGTGCTTCGCGCTCTGGAGACTGCGGAAATCCTGGCCAAGAGCTGGAATGGAATCGAAGTCGTTCACGATGAAGGGTTGGCAGAAATCGATTACGGCGAATGGGTCAAACAGTCGTTCAAACTCGTGCATGAAAAATACGCCGACATCTGGAAGAACTATTGCGAAACCCCCGACTGCGCTCAGTTCCCCGGTGGCGAATCGCTGTTTACCGCCAGGGCGCGCGTGGCAGCGGTTGTCGACCGCGTCGTGAAGGAATACGACAATGGCTTCGTTGCATTGGTGTCTCATGCCGACATCGTCAAACTTGCACTGCTTCACATCTTCAAGTTGCCGCTGTCGTTTTTGCACAGCTTTTCGATCGACAACTGCGCGAGCTTGATCATCCGCTATGATCCGGTGATGGGGCCGCGGCTCGTGTGCTCCAACCATTTGAATGGTTTTGGGAAAGACCTCTAATGAACATCACCGAACTCGAAAAACTTTCAAACAGCGAACTGGAAAAACTGGTCCGCCGCCATAATCATCTCTACTTCGTGGAACATCGGCCTGAAATTTCCGACGCCGAATTCGACGAACTCGTTGAAATGCTCCGGACGCGCAAACCGCAATCTGCGGCGCTCACCGAGATTCCGTCGGATGTGCAGGCGCCAGACAAGAAAGTTCGCCATGCGTATCCCATGTTGTCGCTCGATAAATGCTACGATGAAGCCGCGCTCATCAGTTGGATGGACAAGGGCGATGGCCAGTTCGTGGCCATGCCCAAGATCGACGGCTGTGCGATTTCGCTGCGTTACGACGAAGATGGCAAACTCGCCTTTGCGGTGACGCGCGGCAATGGCATCGAAGGAGAACGTATCACGGCCAATGCCCGTTACATCGATGACATCCCCAAAGAAGTCCGACTTCCGAACATCGAAGTTCGCGGGGAAGTGTATATGGCCATGTCGATCTTTGAAAAATACCGCGGGACCTTTTCCAATCCGAGGAATCTCGCGGCCGGCGCCATCAAACAAAAAGATCCCCGCAAAACCGGTGAATATGGGCTCAACTTTTTTGCCTACGATGTGCTGGACGCGCAGGTGCAGACCGAAATGGATAAGCGGGAAATGCTGGAAGAGCTCGGTTTTCCGGTCGTCTTGGGAAAGCTCGTCGACAAAACGACAGCTCCCGAAGTGATCGAAGTGTACAGTCGCGAACGCGCGCACTGGGATTTTGAGAGCGATGGTGTGGTCTTTCGGCTGAATCGCGTTGAGGATCAACGTGAGCTTGGGCTCACCGCGCATCATCCACGCTTTGCCATTGCGTATAAATTTCAGGGCGATTCTGGAACCACCAAACTTATCGATGTCGAATGGAGTGTGGCGCGCACGGGTGTCATCACGCCCGTGGGCATTGTCGAGCCGGTGGAGCTTTCCGGGGCTTTTGTGAAGCGGGCCTCGCTGCACAATGTCGGCCTTATGAAAAAATTGAACCTGACCAAAGGGGCGACGGTGCTGATGACGCGGCGGGGCGGCGTTATCCCCAATCTTGAATCGGTGGTGAAACCTGGCGACGGCGCTTTTGATATTCCCACCACGTGTCCATCATGTGGTTCGTCCGCTGAACTTCGCGATGATTTTCTTTACTGCACCGCTCCCAAGGCTTGCTTGCGTAGCAAAGTTGGGGAGCTAGAGCATTTTGTGAAAACGGTTGAGATCGATGGTTTCGGCGAGAAGCTGCTGGAAAAATTGTATGAACAGGGACTGGTGACTGATCCAGCAGAGCTTTACGCATTAACCATCGACGATCTCATGCCGCTCGAACGCATGGGGGATACGCTTGCCATGAAGCTCATCAAAAATGTGGCGGACAAACGTGAGCTCTCTTTGGAAGTTTTTCTGTGCAGTCTTGGCATTCGCGAAGTGGGAAAGCACGTGTCGAAAATTTTGGCGCAACAGGGATCCCTCGATGCAGTGCTCAAACTTTCCGAAGAAGAGCTGTCGGCCATTCACACCATTGGCCCTGTCATCGCTCGCGAAGTCGTGGAAGGCCTCAAAGCGAAGCGCCCGCTGATCGACAAGCTGCTTAAACACGTCCGTCTGCACCATCAGCCGGTCTTTAACAAAGAGGGACCGTTTGCCGGAAAATCCGTGCTCTTTACCGGGAGCCTCATGGTCATGGAACGCAAAGCGGCAGAAAAGCTCGTCGAAACATTGGGCGGGACGGCTGCTTCCTCGGTGACCAAGGATTTGGACTTTTTGGTCGTCGGCAGCGGCGGGGGAGCTGGCTCCAAGCTCGATAAGGCCCAAGCGCTGCAGCAAAAGGGCGGAAAGGTGCGAATTTTAAGCGAAAAAGAATTCTCCGACCTGGCGCAACTTGAGGGTCAGGATCTCCGATAATCTTTATAGATAGAAGGAGACGTGTATGCGCAGTGGCGGGGACCGAAAGGCAGAAATTGCTTCCCTCAGAAGTCGAACTGAGAATGACTATGATCAGGCGATTTTGAAGCAGGAACAGGAAAATCGCGCCATTGCTGCGAAGCAGAAAGAACTCGAAGGTCAACACGCCTCTTTGCCGGGACAGGCAAGAGCTGGGCAGCTTGAGCTCGATGCCAAGAAAAAACAGCTTGAAGGCGAAGAGAAACGTGTTGAGGCGGGGGAAAAACAAGCAGGCCTTCTTCATCGATTCTATCAGCAGAGTGTGGAATTTTTGAATGAAATCTCGGCACAGTATGCGCGAAATTCAGCGATGTGGGAATACGTTGAAAAATATAAACAGGAATACGATCGCGGTCAGAGGCTGTTTCAAGAAATGCTCCTTCGGGTGCATGCGATTGGAGTAAATTTTGCAGCCACCGTTGCCGATAGCCGTGTCAGAGTTGGCGCTTCATCTCCTCCTGGGGAATCTAATATTGGTTTAGGACAGCCAGACTACAGCGCTGTGCTGTCGGCACAGCAGCAGGTGGATGCTCGACAGCAACAATCCGAATCTGCTCAAGGGGATCTTGGCGCTCAAAAAGCGCAGCTCAAGACTCAAAAAGAACAGTTCGCCTTGGCAGTGGATAGCCACGGAACCCGCGCGCAATTGAGTGCACAGGATGTGGGACGTCAAATGGCTGCTAATGAGAAAAGCCAAAAGCTTGGCCAGCAATCGGTTGAAGAATGGCAGGCGAAAAAAGCAAAAGCGCTTGCGGATATCGACAAAACACCATCATAACTTCTTGAGCTTCTTCCTGAGCGTTGTCCGCGCAATGCCCAATTCACGAGCAGCTTCCGACTGATTTCCTCTCGCAGAGCGCATGGCCTTGAGGACGATTTCTTTTTCCGCGTCCCCGAGATTGCGTGCACAGGCGGGCTGTTCCACTTCCGGCATAAAATCCAGATCATCCTCTGTCAGCTCATGATGATGTGCCAAAAGTACCGCGCGCTCGATGGTATTCTTGAGTTCCCGGACATTTCCAGGCCAGCGATGAGCTTTCATTTTTTCGAGGGCTTTCTGCGTGAATCGAAATGGGCGTGTGGTGTTGGCGAGTTTCAGAAAATGTTCCGCCAAGATCACGACGTCTTCACGGCGTTCGCGCAGCGGCGGCAGTATGACGGGGATGACATACAATCGATAGAAAAGATCGCTGCGAAATTTCCCTTGCTTCACGTTATCGGCCACATCGCGGTTGGTCGCGCTCACGATGCGGACGTTGATGGCAATGTCATGTTTTCCGCCGATGCGCCGCAGTTTTTTCTCCTCCAAGATGCGCAGAAGCCGCGTCTGCAGCTCCATCGGGAGTTCGCCGATTTCATCGAGAAAGATGGTCCCGCCGTTCGCCTGTTCGAAATAACCTTCGTGACGTTCAGCAGCACCGGTGAATGCGCCGCGCTCGTGGCCGAAGAGCAGGCTTTCGATCATGGTCGATGGTATTGCCCCGCAGTTGACGGCCACAAACGGACCGCTAGGAGAAAGGCTCAGCTCGTGCAGCAACTGGGCGGTCATCTCTTTGCCGGTTCCGCTTTCGCCCATGATGAGCACGGGTGCTGTGGAAGGAGCTACTTTTTCGAGGAGCGTGAATACTTCGCGCATCGCCTTGCTTTCACCGATCATGTGTTTGAAACGGGCCCAGCGGTAAGGAAGAATTTTTTCTGTGGCGACGGATCGTTCAAAGGTGACGGTCGTTTTGCCGATGCGAAATTCCCCTTTTGTCGGCAGGCTCATGCGCGTTACGCGGCGACCTTCAAAGAAGGTTCCATTCGTGCTGCCCAAATCCTGCAGGATCAATCGGTCGTCATCTTGAAGAAGTATGCAGTGTTGCCGCGACACGAAGTCGTCCCTGATCGGCAGCGTGTTGGACGCATCTTGCCCCAATGTTATTTCCGGTATTTCTTGGAGATAAGCGATGGGGTTTTGCTCAGGAGGCGCAATCAGAATTTTCCATTTTTGGGTTTGAAGCGTGCCGGAGAGGGGATCGAGCTTAAGGATGTGGGTCGGCGATGGTGTTTTCATTTCTCCTTTTTAAAGAGACCGGAAACGCAGGTCAATCTTCAATTACCTGTTGATCTCGTTTTTTAAACTGTTCCGAAAAACTGTTCCGAAATGTGAACAGGGTGACATGAGGACGATCAGGCAAAAAATGCGTGCATCCGAATTTTGATTGGGCTAGACGGCCCACCGACTAAGGAGGAATTATGACTCGGAAAAAAGTAACGGTCGTCGGTGGCGGTTTTGTTGGTTCAACGACAGCGCAGCGGATTGTGGAACGCGAACTCGCCGATGTCGTGCTCATGGACATCGTGGAAGATATGCCCCAGGGCAAATCATTAGATATGGCGGAATCAGCGCCGTGCATTGGATTTGACAGCGCCATCATCGGTGCGAATGATTATTCCATGACCGCAAACAGCGATATCGTGGTGATTACTGCCGGTCTTCCGCGTAAACCCGGTATGACCCGCGACGATCTGCTGCAGAAAAATGCCGAAATCGTCGGCTCGGTCGTCGATAACGTCGCAAAGTATTCCCCCAACGCGATTTTGCTGTTGGTGAGCAATCCCTTGGATGTGATGACCTACCACGCCTGGAAGCGTTCCGGTTTTCCGATGAAGCGCGTGTTTGGTATGGCCGGTGTACTGGATTCCGCACGGTACCGCACCTTCATCGCCATGGAACTCGATGTTTCGGTCAAAGATGTTCAGGCCATGGTGCTTGGCGGCCACGGGGACACGATGGTTCCGCTGCCGCGTTATTCCACGGTCGCCGGCATTCCGATCACGGAACTCATTTCGGCTGAACGCATCGCGGCGATCAACGAACGCACCACCCGCGGTGGGGAAGAGATCGTGAAACTCCTCAAAACTGGCAGCGCCTATTATGCCACGTCGGCAGCGGTACTCGACATGGTGGAAAGCATCCTCCTCGATCAGCGCCGAATCCTCCCCTGCTGCGTGCACATGAACGGCGAATACGGCCTCCGCGATGTGTATTGCGGTGTACCGGTCAAACTGGATCACGAAGGTGTCGCTGAAATCGTTGAGCTGAAACTCTCCAGCGATGAGCTGGCCATGCTCCACCGATCGGCCGAAGCGGTGCGTGAAAACGTGAAAAAGCTGAATTATTAATGGGCGACCGGCCGGTCGCCCCTACGTTAATAATTTGACGAATCGGGTGAAATTCAACCTTCAAGGTTTTCTTGAAGGTTGAAAACTCATTTTTTATCAATTACTTCTGTAGCAGCTATTCAAGGCTTGCTTGGCACTTAACTTGCTTTGTTAATCCCCCTATGGAGCAGAGGCCTATTCGTCTGGACGGGGGAGGGCGAAGCGGAGAAGGTTTTGCGACTGTTCTTGCCCGTCATTTACGCATGAAACCGTACGAATCTCGTACGGTGACGCTGGAATCTTCCCACAGCTACCTCACCGTGAGCATCGGGAGTCAGCAGAATCTTCCGCCGGGCAGCCGTCCCCTCAAGATCAATGGGATTCTTCGTTGGCAGGGCATTCAGTATGAAATCTCAGTTCAAGACGGGAGCGGTTGTGGTCAACTGTCGTCCACAGACCATGTTCATCTGTTCGATCGATTGGCGGGCAATGGCGTTGACGGCATGTTGGCGTTTCAGATTTACACGACGCTCATGCCGATTATTGAAATGCAGGTGCAGGACATTTTTGCGAGGGCGCGGAAGCGAAAACATTAATCAATGGTCATATGAATATCTGCCGCCGGGGCCGAGTGGGTGATCGCCCCCACGGAAATGAAGTTCACGCCCGTTTCTGCATAGTTTCGAACATTTTCGAGCGACATATTTCCGGAAGCTTCAAGTTTGCATCGACCGGCGACGATTTGAACCGCAGTCCGAATCTGATCCGTTGTCATGTTGTCGAGCAAGATGATGTCCACGCCCGCGGAAGCCGCGAGGGAAACTTCTTCTGGCGTTCGGGCTTCAACTTCGAGGAGCAGGTCGGGCAATTGATGTGCTTTGATACATTCAATGGCCGGTAAAATGCCACCAGCGGCAGCGATGTGATTATTCTTGATCAGGTAACGGTCATACAGCCCGATGCGATGGTTGGATCCGCCGCCCATGCGCACCGCAACTTTTTCCAGCTCACGATAGCCGGGCAGGGTTTTGCGCGTGTCCAAGATTTTTGCCTTGGTTCCTTGTACGGCATCGACAAAGCGAGCCGTCAAGGTGGCGATGCCCGACAGGTGCTGCAAGAAATTGAGGCACGTTCGTTCTCCCTGCAAAAGGGCAATGACCGGGCCTTCAATGGTGGCGAGGGTTTCTCCGGTTTGTTTGCGATCGCCATCAGCGCTCACCTTCGTCCACGTGAGTGACGGGTCGAGCTCTTGAAAAACCGCCTGCGCAATGTCGAGTCCGGCCAACACCAGGGATTGCTTGGCTCTGATGACGGCTTTGCCTTTGGCTCGCGCAGCAAAGATGGCCTGCGAGGTGACATCGCCGTGGCCAATGTCTTCGGTCAGAGCCATGCGAATGAGCGATGTTGTCGTTGATGAAAGTGTCATAAAAAAGAAATCCCCTCCTTGTTGAAGGAGGGGATTCTCCATCTAAGAATTTCTACTTAGCCGCAGCCTGGTGAGGTAACGGTCATGCCGGGCATAGAAACATAGTTGCACGATGAATCACCGCCAGTACGCGCGTCAACAACGCTTCCGAGGAATGGACTACGTCTTTGCGGTTTACTTTGGACACAAGTGGTGACGAGGTTGACCAGAAACTGTCCGTTGAGTGAAACAATTCCTGATGCATCGATATCGTATCTGCCATCGGGAACATCTGAGAAGTTGCATAGTGATTTGATCGCGTCGACTTCAGCGCTTGGCAGTCGACGGCCATTGATGAAAACGCTGGTGTCACCAGAGGAAGAAGTTTCCGAAACATCACCAAAATCGCGATCAATGCCATTGGCGGCGAGATCAAAAATTCCTGCAGCTGCCTGACCCTCAAGGCCATAGAGATGCGCTGTTTTGTCGTACCAGAAGTGGATGTCGGTTGGGGGTTCACTGCCGAAGATTTCAACGACTTTCTGTATTTCTTCGGAGTTCAAGGCGATGCCGTTGATGGTAATACTCTTCCCCGTACTTGATGATTGGTCGCCTGATTGATCTCCCGGTCGAGGTGTTGTTCCTCCTCCGGAGCTCCCAGAGCAGGCGATGAATGCCGCGAGAACTACGGCTAATGCGATTTTTGATACAGTTTTCATGATGATTCCTCCCCTAAAAGGCCCCTTTGTGTATAAAAAGTGTAACATCGTTATATGAGATCCGCGAGGGCTTTTTTCAGTTTTTGCATTTTTTGTTCTGCTTCTGTGAGCCGCGTCCGTTGCTGTTCGATGATGTGGGTCGGGGCACTGGTCATGAATTTGCCGTCGGCGAGCTTGGTTTCGACAGAAGCCTTTTCTTTTTCGACCTTCAGGATCTCTTTGCCGAGGCGTTCTTTTTCGGCTTCGATATCGATGAGGCCTTCATACGGAACAAAGATTTCGCCCGTGGAGATGACAGCCAGGGCAGCCTTCTGCGGGCGGTGATCTGCCGTGGTGATCTCGAACGCGTTGAGCCGTCCCATATATTCGATCAACGTGCGCTGGCTGGAAACCGTCTTGGAAGCAGCATGATCTGCGGGAATAAAAAACGCCGAAATTTGTTTCGATGGCGGGACGCCGTGTTCGCCGCGGATGTTGCGGATGGCGGTGACGACTTCTTTGACGGTTTCAAATTCATTGGCGGCGGCTGCGAAACTCAATTGGTGCTGGGGAGCAGGAAAGGTCGCTGACATGATGCTGGTTTCTTCGCGGTGAGGAAGATGCGACCAAAGTTCTTCGGTGATAAACGGCATGAACGGATGAAAGAGTTTAAGGCTCGTGGAAAGCACGGCATACAACGTTTGCTGTGCGGCCTTGTGCGTGTCGCTGCCTTTTTGGGTGAAGGCTGATTTGGATACTTCGACGTACCAATCGCAAAAATCATTCCAGAAAAATTGATAAAGTTTCGCCAGGGCTTCGTGGAAGCGAAATTCCTCCAAGGAGAGCTGTGTTTCTGCAATCACGGTTTCGAGACGGGTGAGAATCCATTTATCGGTGGTGGAAAAAGCAAGGTTGGTGAGCGACGGCCGGTCCATGCCTTCGAGGTTCATGAGCGCGAAACGGGCGGCGTTCCAGAGTTTATTGCAAAAGTTGCGCCCCATTTCGAATTTCGTTTCGGAGAGTTTGACGTCCTGACCTTCGCTGGAGAGCATGATGAGCGAGAAGCGCAGTGCGTCGGTGCCGTAGGTATCGATCATCTTAAGCGGATCGATGACGTTGCCTTTGGACTTGCTCATCTTGGCGCCGTGTTCGTCGAGAATCGTGCCGTGGATGTAAACGTCGGAAAAGGGCACCGCGTTCATGTGGTGCAGTCCCATCATGACCATGCGGGCGACCCAGAAATAAATGATGCCGCGATCGGTGACGAGCGTGGAAGTCGGGTAATACGTTTTCAGGGCCGCAGTTTTTTCCGGCCAACCGAGCGTTGAAAAAGGCCACAGTGCAGACGAAAACCAGGTGTCGAGGACGTCGCTGTCCTGTTCCAGTTGGGCGCTTTCGCAGTGTGGACAAGTGGCTGGCGTTTCGCGAGCGACGATCGGGGGACAGTTGCCTTTCTTGCAGTACCAAACGGGGATGCGATGTCCCCACCAGATCTGCCGGCTGATGCACCAATCGCGGACATTTTCCAGCCATTGGAGGTAGATGGCATTCCACCGTTCAGGATGGATGACGACCTTCTTCTCTTCGCTCGCGCGGATGGCCTTTTCCGCGAGCGGGCGCATGCGGACAAACCACTGGTCTGAAAGCCATGGTTCGATGATGGTATCGCTGCGATAACAGTGGCCGACGGCGTTTTGATGGTCGTCGATTTTTTCCAAGAGCCCCTGGGCTTCAAAGGCTTCAATGATCTGCGTGCGGCAGGCTTCGCGCGTGAGGCCGCGATATTTTTCCGGTGCCTCATCGCTCATCGACGCGTCTTCGCGCATGACGTTAATCTGAGGGAGGTTGTGGCGTTTGCCCATTTGAAAGTCGTTGGGATCATGAGCAGGCGTGACTTTGACGGCGCCAGAGCCAAAGGAAGCGTCGACGAAATCGTCGGCAATGATCGGGATTTCGCGATTGGTCTCCGGAAGTTTTACCATTTTGCCGATGAGCTTTGTATAGCGCGGATCTTTTGGATTCACTGCCACGGCGGTGTCTCCGAGCATGGTTTCCGGGCGGGTGGTGGCAACGATGATGAATCCGCTGTTATCGGCGAGCGGATAGCGAAGATGCCAGAGTTTTCCCTTGCTCTCTTTATGATCAACTTCGTCGTCGGCGAGCGCGGTGCGACAACGGGGACACCAATTGACGATGTACTTGCCCCGGTAGATCAGGCCTTCTTCGTAAAGTTTGACGAAACATTCGCGGACCGCTTTGGAAAGGCCTTCATCGAGCGTAAACCGCGTGCGTTCCCAATCGCAAGCGCTTCCCAAGGCTCTGAGCTGCGTTAAAATCCGATTGCCGTATTCTTCCTTCCACTTCCAGATGCGGTCGATTACGGCTTCCCGGCCAAGGTCTTGGCGACGTTTTTTCTCGGTCTTCCATATGTCACGCTCGACCACGTTTTGCGTGGCGATGCCGGCATGATCGGTTCCTGGAATCCAGACGGATTCGTATCCTGACATTTTTTTCCATCGGATCAAAATATCTTGAATCGTATTATTGAGGGCATGGCCCATGTGCAGCGCACCGGTGACGTTCGGCGGTGGAATGACGATTGCATAGGGTTTCTTCGTCGTCGTATCCGGAGCGTGAAACAGGCCGTGGGTTTCCCAGTACGCGTACCACTTCGATTCAACGGATTTAGGTTCGTACGACTTGGGCAGGTCAGTCACGGTTTTCTCCATCCAAAATAGCGTTCAGCGCTTGACCAAATCAAATGCAACATTAAAATGCACCACCAAAAAGGGGAAAAATTATGAGAGCGTATCTCGCAGAGTTGTTTGCAACATTTGTTTTGATCTTCATTGGAGCAGGTTCCGTGGTTGTCAACCAACATACGGGCGGAGCTGTGGGGCTCATGGGCATTGCGGTTGCGCATGGTTTGGCGATCGTATTCGGGATCAATGTCATCGGTCACATTTCTGGTGCGCACATCAACCCCGCAGTGACCGTGGCCATGCTGGTGACCAAACGTATCAGTGCTTCGCGGGCGCTTGGCTACATCATCTCACAACTTCTGGGAGCCTTGGTCGCTGGGATTTTACTCTCTGCGCTTCTGCCGGAAACCGCTTCCACAGCGGTCCATCTGGGCGCCACGCAGCTTGCTAGCGGCATTGGCTATGGCACGGGCTTTGTCCTTGAAGTTCTGCTGACTTTTCTGTTGGTGATGGCTATTTTCGGCACGGTGGTTGATCCTCGGGGAAACAAATCTACGGCCAGCTTTGTCATCGGTCTCACCATCACTATGGGTATTTTTATCGGTGGGCCGCTGACCGGGGCAGCGCTCAATCCCGCGCGATTCTTTGGACCGGCCTTTGCGTCGGGCATGTGGGCCAACTGCGGAGTGTATTGGTTTGGACCGATCGTCGGAGCAGTATTGGCAGCGCTGTTTTATGACAAGCTGCTGCTGCAAAAGTCGTAACGATCTATTTTTCCCATAAAAAAAGGCGAGCACATGGCTCGCCTTTTTTTAAGATGATTATCCTTTTACTTCACATCGATTGACGTCAATTTTCCGGCTTGAATCGCGTTCCACACTTCCATTTTTTCTTCATATTCCTCTAAAGCATTTCGATAATCTGCCTGAGCTTTTTCATCTGCTTTGTTTGCGGAAATTTCATTTTTCTTCGAGCAGCCGAGGACCAAGCGTAAAAATGCACTGTTTGGGGTCATGGATTGAGAAATTCCCGTCTTGTTTTCATTCGTGACCAAACAACGTTGGAGATTTGCTGTTGTTTCTGCTGCAAGGGCAGGCTTTGAAGGTTCCGTGGGTTTTGTGAGCGGTTTCGGCTCCGCACTCCTATATTCGCTCGTCGACCATTTTGAATTCACTTTGGATGCTGAGGACGGACATGGTGATCTCCTTTGTTGAGTTGCGGTGTAAACCCGTTCATGATGCTGGTTTGCTAGCCATCGATGCGCACGATGTCAATGTGATATTACTTTCAAACGACTTGAGAGGTTGTCCACATCTTTTTCGGTCGTTGTTTATGGGAAGGAAATAATCTTATCGGGGATCTCATGTAGGGGCACGTTGCAACGTGCCCCTACT
>JACQOX010000156.1 GCA_016202335.1 Deltaproteobacteria bacterium | reverse complement strand
TGGCAAAGGATGTTGAACGCAGGATCAACTCTTCGATGTTGGGACGATAAAAATGAAGACTGCGGAGCGACGTAAAATGTTTCGACGTGCCATCGAGGCTGCGCAAAATCGAGTGTGGTGGGATGCCGCCCGCAAGTGGCGCCGCGAGTAAACTCCCCGAGCTGATGCCGATAAAAAGATCAAAGTCCGTGACGCTCGTGCCGTCCAAATAATCATCGAGCGCCTTCAGCCCCCCGGCCTTGAAGGATCCGCCGGTCACGGCACCACCAGCGAGAATCAATGCCTTTTTGGCCTTTGGTCTTTTTTTCGAAAGATCACTTTTTTGAACGATCGTGATGCCCACTCAGAGCCCTCCGCCCAAGCCCCGCATACGGAACTTCGCTTGCTCCAACTCTTTATTGAGCCGCACCGCTTCGCGATATTCGTTCTGCGCCTTCTGTTTCTCGCCGAGTTTCTCAGCCATAAACCCGCGCCAGTAATGAACGTATGATTTCCAGAGATCTAATTTTTCGGTCTTTAAGAATATTTCAAATTCCGCATCGGCTTCTTTATAGAGGGCTTTGTTATTTTTGAAAATCAGATTGAGCGCGATAAAATAATGCGGCCGATGAAGCGTCGGATCAATCACGGTCATGCGACGAAAAATCTGGAGCGCCCGATCAAATTGATGCTCCAGCATAAGCGATCGACCCAGAAAAGAATGAAAGATAAGATTATTCGGATACTGCCGCGCATACGTAGCAAAAATCGCCTCGGCGTCTTTGTAGCGACCTTCCTCAAGGTTCACGAGCCCGAGATTCAGCCTCGCCAGGTGTTTCGTCAGCACCCCCTTTCCTGCCACTTCTTGGAGAATAGCGATGCCTTCGC
Organism: Deltaproteobacteria bacterium; assembly: GCA_016202335.1. Classification (GTDB taxonomy): domain Bacteria; phylum UBA10199; class UBA10199; order 2-02-FULL-44-16; family 2-02-FULL-44-16; genus JACQOX01. Next base: position 2,057 of record JACQOX010000156.1, on the reverse strand, counting down.
TGCGTCGATCCGAGAGGAAGGGAATAAAACTGAGCCGTTTGGCAAAGACAGTCCGCCAATAGAGGTACATGCCCATCCCGAATTTGGCGTCAACGAACTGAGGAGCCTTATTCAAAATGCGCTTAAACAGTTGCCGCGATTCGGTTCCAAAAAAATATGCCTGAAACCACTTGGAGCGACGGGCTTCCTGAAATCCCTTCAAACCATAATACGATCCGCAGTACAGAAGTTCGAAGTTTGAGGGCGCATAGCGTTGAAGCGTATGGGAGACCGCCCTCTCCCCTCGTTTGGCCGCATCGCGAAATGCGGCTTCGCGCGAAAAATCTTCGCGCTCCAGCATGTACACCGCATGCACCGCCATCTCTCCGAAATACCCGGCAGGCGAGGTCGGGAAGTCGCGTTGAAGAGCGGTAAATTCTTTTTTTGCTTCATCATACTTGCGTTCAAAAAGCCGCTCCTGGCCTTCTGCCACACGCTCGCGAATAGTTTCATCCACGGACATGGAAGCAGACGCAACGAGGGGGAAGAAAAAAACGAAAAACAAAAAAAGAGAACGCATAAGATTTTCTCTATGCGTCGTTTTTTTTCAAAGTCATCATTTATTTTGACAGTCCATCTTGAAGCGCCTATACTGCGCAAAATATGTTTAAATTATAGGTACTTATGTCCACATCCTCAACACATCGCTTTGAAGTTGCAAAAGAGCTCAAGGGCATCCTTTTCATGGTCATCGGCATGTTTTTCGCGCTCAGCCTGATTTCCTATAGCCCCACCGACCCAGCCCTCAATGCCGCCTCGAACATGCAAAAAATCCACAACCTCTGTGGCGTCATTGGAGCCTTTACCGCAGACATCCTGCTGACGATCATCGGAATTTCTGCTTATTTAACCACGCTGCTCTTTTTCTTGCTGAGTCTCCTGCATTTTTTTGATCGACCGATCTCCCTGCACACCCGTCATCTGTTTTTTGGTGCCGGCTTTGTCGTGTTTTTAAGTTCTTTATTTCACCTTCGTTTTGAATCGATCGACATCGCCGGAACGTTTTTGTCAGGCGGCGGAATCATCGGCGGATTCTTGGGCGAAGTCCTGATTCGCTATCTGAATCGCACCGGCGCTTACGTCGTTGCCAGCGCGGGTGCAGTGGTTTTCTTTAGCCTCACCACGCGCCTCACGTTGCAAAGCATTTTCCTGGGCATCAAAAAAACCGTGGTGTGGTTGGCCACAAACTTTTGGAAATGGTGCAAGACCGGACCTCGCCATGCTCCGGCCCTCATCCGATCAGCATTCGTTTGGGTCTTCTCAACGCTTCAGAGCATTCCTGCATTCATCGGGAAAATAAAAAACTGGCGGCAGCTTCGCGAAGAAGAGGCTGAAAACCAGAAAAAGAAAGCCATTCGCATTGAACGTCCGGCCAAGCCAAAACCCCACGTCGAAGATGCAAGCGATGATGACGAAGAAAGCGACAGCAAAGGTCCAAAAATTCTCAAACGCGCCGATGCACAGCAGAAACGTCCGGTCGACGCCCAGCTGAAGCTCGCCAAAATTGGGAATGAAAGTTATGTCCCTCCCCCCATCTCTCTGCTGGATGCACCCGAAGGGAAAAAAATCGATATCGATGAAGAGGCCCTTCGAAAAAATTCCCTTCTGCTCGAAAAGAAATTGATGGACTTCGAAGTCCAAGGACGCGTCACCGCCATTCATCCGGGTCCCGTCATCACCATGTACGAATTCGAACCTTCCCCAGGCACCAAGGTCAACAAAGTCGTGAACCTCGAAGACGACCTCTCCCTCGCTTTGGGCGGCAGAAGCGTCCGCATCATCGCACATCTCCCGGGAAAGGCGGCGCTCGGCATTGAAGTCCCGAACCACGAACGCGAAACCGTGTGGCTCAAGAATATCATCGCATCGTCGCCATTTCAAAAATCATCGACCAAAATTCCGATCGCCCTGGGCACCAATACCGAAGGCCATCCGGCCGTGACTGACCTCACCAGAATGCCGCATCTCCTGATCGCTGGTGCCACCGGAGCCGGAAAAAGCGTGGCCATCAACTCCAT
>JACQOX010000155.1 GCA_016202335.1 Deltaproteobacteria bacterium | reverse complement strand
GCACAGCACGGTGTGGCCTTCCGCGAGTGCCGGTCGGATCACTTTTCCCACATGTTCGGCGCGGGCGGCAGCGTACAGCATGAGCTCGGTCATGGGACTCATGTCCTTGTGATCGGGCGACAGCAGGACCTTGCGGATGGCTTCCGCAATGACCGTTCCCCCCGGTTCACGCGTCACCAGAACCTTTCGGCCTTGGCCGATGAGAACTTCGTGGAGAAGTTTCAACTGCGTCGATTTTCCGGAGCCTTCGATGCCTTCGAAGGTGATGAAAAGGCTGGCCATAAGGAGAACGTGATTAATGGGGACGAGAATTTGAAGCAACTCTTTTTACCAACTGCCGATAAGGAAGGTGCATGACCATTTTTCGTCCCATCCTTTTGACGCTGGGTCCACAGCTTGGCGCTGGCTTTGGCCAAGTGGGCCCGAGCCTTTCGCTCGCCTTCTCGAGCCACGGCGCATCGGCCTACGCGCCCGAAATGAGCGCGGCGTTTGGGTTCTTTGCCGCTGGCACAAATCCCAAGGAAACCTTCAAAAAATCGTTGGCGCTGTTTGCGCCTCCGCCCGGATCAAAAGTGAATCCGTTGGAGATTGCGCACCCGCGCGGTGAGGGCTGGATTGTACCCGAAAAACCGACGCGGGAATTCATCGATGACGCCGTGCGGGCGATCGTGGAGCAGGATGGGGAGATGTATCCGGAAGGTGTGAAAAAAGGGATAATATCCACGAGTCCAAATTATTTCTTTCGTCTCTATCGTTTTGGAGAATGGGAAGGGTGTCTACAAAAAATTTTCAACAGTGAACGCCGTGTTCGAGGCTTGAAGGCAGATGATGGGAAGGGTCTTTCATATTCTGCAATTCTCGCCGATTGGAACCAACGTCTCTTCGGAATTACGCGCGAAGAAAAAAAACGAAAAGTGATAGAGCTGACGGGTGTGGTTCCCGTACATGATCCGCTCATACAAGGAGAAATCGATACTATTGTGCGAGCGATCGTGGAGCAGGATGGGGAGATGTATCCGGAAGGTGTGATAAAAGGAGTAACATCCACGGGGCATATCCATCTTAGGCGTCGCTATGGTTTTGGAGAATGGGAAGGAAGTCTACGAAATCTTTCCTCCAGCGAACGCCGTGTTCGAGGCTTGAGGACAGATGATTTGAAGGATCTTTCATATTCTGCAATTTTCGCCGACTGGAATCGCCGTATTTTCAAGCTTACGCCTGAAGAAAAAAAACGAGAAGTGCTAAAGCTTATAGGAACAGCTCCCGTGCATGCTCCGCTTACAGAGGAAGAGATCGATACTGCCGTGCGAGCGATTGTGATGCAGGATAAGCAAATGTATCCTGAAGGGGTGGTCCAAGGAGTGCTTTCGGTAAGTGCTCCATATTTTGCGCGGAGGTATCAATTTGGGAACTGGAAATGTTCTTTAAGCACTCTTTCGTCCAGTGAACGTCGTCTTCGAGGCTTGAGAGGGGGAAATACGAAAGCTCTTTCAAAGGCAATGATTCTCGCCGAATGGAATCGCCGTATTTTCAAGCTCACGCCTGAAAAAAAACGAGAAGTGATAGAGCTGACGGGGGTGGTTCCCGTACATGATCCGCTCATACAAGAAGAAATCGATACTATTGTGCGAGCGATCGTGGAGCAGGATAAACAAATGTATCCTGAAGGGGTAGCCAAAGGGGTGCTTTCTACAGGTCAACCTTATCGTGATTGGAGATATCAATTTGGGAGCTGGGAAGGTTCTTTAGAAACGCTTTCGCTCCGCGAACGTCGTCTTCGAGGCTTAAGGGCAGGTGATACGAAGGTTCTTCCACGTACAGTGATTTTTACCGACTGGAACCGCCGCATCTTTGGCATTGAAAAGAAGCCGATGACGGCCGAGGAATTTCAGACCTGGGTTGAAAACAATCATCTGAGTGATGTGGTTCAGAGCCTGGCCGATGCGCCGGATGCTTTGGAAGATTTTGTTCGCGCCATTTACCCAGACATGACCGAACACCAGGTGGTCCGCCTCATGCGTGGATTTGCCGAGCTTCGGCTTTCAGAAGGGTGGCAACCTCCGGCCGTCGCTGGTCGTGAGCGCATTGACGCGAACGATCCACTGCTTCGCGCGATCATGATGCGCCGCGAAATGCTCGAGGCCATGAACGATGAACGCAAGTTGCGACTGACGCATGCCCTGCGTCGGCGTTGGGAGCGGGCCTACAACGACGATCCCGTGCAGGCGCGCGCGGCGCTCGTCAGGATCCAAGAAGGCGCTGCCGATCCCCGCGTGCGCGAGCTCATCGCCCGTGTCATCGCGGCCTGGGATGCCGTGAGCGATCTTCAACCCACCTCGCTTCGCACCGAGCTCTTTCCCTTTCAACGCGAAGGCGCGGCGTTCCTGGCAGGGAAAACCGGCGCCATGTTGGGAGATGAACCGGGCTTGGGAAAATCGATTCAGGCCATCGCGGCCATCGAACATCTGCGTGAAACCGGCGCACTTCCCGAAGGACGCACCAAAGCCCTCATCATCACCCCGGCGTCGGTGAAGCGCAGTTGGGCCACGCAGCTGTCAACCAATCCCAAAAGTGGTCATCTGGCGGTTACTCGAAAGGTCGTGGTCATCGAAGGCGACGCCGAACACCGGGAAAACCTCGTTTTGGCGAACGGTGATGCTGATTACGTCATCGTCAATCCGGAATACCTGGTCAGCGCCAGTGAGGACGAGCTTGCGGCGCTGCAGGAAAATTTGGCGGTGAAGGTCGTCGACGAAGTGCAGATGATTCAAAATCCTTCCGATGAGATTTTGCGCGGGCAGTCGGTTCGCCGACTCCATGCACCTTATGCCTGGAATCTTTCGGCCACGCCTTATTTTGCGCACGTCGAAAACATGTGGACGCATTTGAATGACCTGGAACCCGGGCAGCATGGGACGTTGGCGGAATTTCGCCGTGCCCATGCGCAAGATGAATTGGGACTCGTGACGATGCATCGCAGGCTCGCACCGCTCATGCGCCGCCGCCGAAAACGCGATGTAGTGGGAACGTACGATCGAGATATGCCGCTTGCAGTTCAGCCGCTCAGGCTCCCCCATGTCAACTTTGTGCGTCCCGCGGATGAAGGCGCGTTCGTGATGAGCGAAGAACAACAGGCAGCGACGCTCATGCTCCTCACAGATTTCGACAGTTTTTGGGAGAGCTACAGCGATGGTCAGCGTCGATCAGAAGAGGTTGGTCCGCTGGAACGCATGGAACTGCTGTTCAAGATTCTGCACGACCCGCATCGCGTCGGCGTCAACGGGCAACACGCGAAAGACGAGGCGCTCGATGCGATCGTTGAGCGGAGGATGATGAGCGGGCAGCGGCTGGGGCTCTTTGCCAATCGTCGCGCCGAAGCCTTGCGCCTGGCCAAACGCTACGAGCGCTATGGAGCAGTTCTGTACCGCGGCGGCATGAGCGAAGAGGCCAAAGAAGCGGCGCGTCTGGGCGTTCAAGACGGTGATGCCAGAATCATCGTGGGCACCAAAGCCATGATGTTCGGTATCGATTTGACCAACCTCGACGGCATGGTGCTGACCCAGCGGCCGTGGAATTACACGGAAGAATACCAACTCGTCGATCGCATGGTGCGGCTGGATCCCCATCATCGTAAAGCTCAGGTGGATGTCGTTCGTATGATTGGCCGTTATCCAGGTCTTGTCGGTACGACGCCCGATGAACAACGATTTCTCGCGATGGGAAGTTACGACGAAATTTTGGATGCGAAGATCCTCGCGGAGCGCCGAAAATATGAAATCGTGATGGATCTGCCGTACGGTGAAGAGCGTTTGACCAAGCTTTTACGCGACAGCATGGGGAAGAAATTCTTTGGCACCAGCACAGGATACGAGCGAAAGGCTGTCGAAGCCGGGGAAACGCTGTATCCTCTGTATGTTGCGGCCAGGTCGTTTGACGTCGATGAACAAAAACGAGGCCAAGATGCCGTGACAGGTCTCGTCGAACTCTATGCCGGCCACCAAGAGGCGGCGCGATCACTCCTCGAAGTTTATCAACCTTATCTGGCTCCAGGTGAAGAGACCCCCGATTTGCCGATCGACGAACTCGGTCTTCTGGGGCAGCTTAAACATGTGCGCCACAAGCATCTGCGGGCAAAGGCGTTGGATGTGCTTCCAGGTGCGCTCACCGAGCTTCACGGCCAAGGAACCACCCTCGACGAAATTCTGGGCCATGTTTCCGGAGACGCAAATCTGAAACTTCTCGCCTGGCTTGCGCTGAAGGGTGAAGCCTATCCCCAAGCGGCAAGCGTGATGCTTCAGGCGATGGAGCGGCTTCCGGTCCACGAAGAAGAAACCGTCAACGCAAAACAGCAAGCAACCCTCGAACACGCCTGGCTGCATTTGATCGAATGTCGTGAACAGTTGGGGTCGTTTGTAGAGGCGCATGCGACGGCGTTTGCGGCGGCGCGGGGAGAAGACGTTGCCAGCGTGATTGCGCAACTTGCGGAAGCGTATGTCGCTTCATCGGATCTCTTTGAGATGATCACGTCTGAAACGTTTATTTCCGTGCCTGCGATGTCCGAAGCGCTCAAGAGTTTTGAAACAGAACCGTACTACGAAGCCTTTGCGCTTCCGCGCACCGAAGCCGTGGAACAGGAATTAGCGAAAATACGGCATGCCGGTGGCGATGGACTGCTGGAGCTTTCAAGGTCGTATCGCAACGCTGGTTTTCTATCGGAAGAAAAGAAACTCCAAGCCATCGTCGCAGCGATCGTCGATGGAACCTTTGCGGAAAAACGCGCGAGTGGAGCGTTTGGTGGCGGCGAATATTTGTCCGACGATGAAGACTTTTGGCGAGGATTTCATCAGCCACTGCGGCTTCGCATGCGCGTTCCCCGCGATCAGGTGAAAGCAGGGGAAGGTCTGCGTGAAAGTTACATCGAGCTCACTGATATTCTTCGCCGCCAAGCGCGGTTGACGGAAAAACCGACGCATGAGCTCGAACGGGCGTGGACGTGGAAACGCATCGGGGGATATTTGGAGATGCCACCTCATCAGCAGAAAGACTATGTCGCCGGACTTTCACGCGCAGAAAAAATCGTGGAACGCCTGATGGCCAGGGGCGGTGATGTGACAGAAGTCGAACGCAGCCTGTTGCACATGTATGGCGTGAAAGAGGAAGTCGTGAACGACGCGGATTCTCGAACGCGTCTTCATCAGGCCCTTTCGCGAAGCCTGTTTTGGATGGAAGGTCTGGAAGGCTTACGCACGGGTGTTGAGGAAGGTGATCGCAAGGGCCTCGACCGCGCGCAGGCGACGTTTGCCAAGCTCAGCAATCAGTACCAGGGAAAACTCAAAGGAGCGAAAGATGAAGTGGCTGGTGTTGTGAGCCAATTGGCGCTCACGCTCCGTCATCGCAGGCAGCGACTGCAGGACGAAGTGGTGATCGAAGATGTGGCTGATTGGCCCACGCTCGTGAACATCGGCCGACTTCACCCCGAACTCGTCAATTGCCTCGTGCCGAGCGGCGATCCGAAATACACGCGTGCGCTCATCGATTTGCTCGCCAGTCGCAATAAACGCCTGGTCGTGGCCCGCGCTCCTGAGACACGCGATATTCTTTCCGTGGGCGTGGCAAAAGTTCGCCGTGATCGAGCGTCGCAACCCGCGCTTCACCTTGAACGACCATTTGGTCGGAAGGGGCTGAAATACGAAACCCAGATGTTGGAATTCTTACGCCGCAAGCGTGAGAGCATGGGAGAAGTAGGAGCATCTATGGAGCTCACCCGCCAGGCCCGGACTTCTGCCGAACGAGAGGCGGGGATTGAACTTTTCACCACGGGCAGTGCTGGGACATTTGAATACGTGGAAGATCTCTTTGGGGTTCGACCCGCCGATGGCGTTGCTCATCGTGCGGTTTTGGTTCAATTTTGATGTGATTCAAAACGCTCCACACCTGCCGAAAATTGGCCACATCATAATCATAAGTCTTTTTAAAATGGTTCCTCTCCGTAGGCATGGATTCTGCACTCGATGTCGATTGACATGCCAAGGAGGAGTCCCTATGGAAAATTTCGAACGCGAGGAAATCATGCAAGCAGTCAATCACCGTATCGGCATTGCCTGGGAACAGTTCGAAGGCCAATTCAAGTTCATCGCTGAATTGCTGCAGTCGGGCTTAGAGCGATTGGAACGTAAGATTGACGATGTGCGAACAGAGCTCAAGGGCGACATCGTATTTACCCAACAGGCGCTCAAAACAGTAAACAACGATCTCAAAAAAGAGATTTCTAAACTCGATCTCAAAATCGATCGAGTCGAAAAGAATCTCTCTGCTCAAATTCAAGAAAATCGAGTGGCCATCACCCGGGTCGAAACACGACTCACCCAAGTTGAAACGCGACTCGACCGTGTTGAAACAGGCCTCGCTCATGTTGGAACACGACTCGATCGTGTCGAAACAGGACTCGCCAGGGTTGAAACGCGCTTGGATGATTTGATCTGAATATATGGTGAAGTAAAGGATTCTAAATTCAATCTAAATCGCTTATATTTAACTACTTTTATCTCTAAAATAAATCATAAATATCCCTTGAAGCAACTCTGGCCTCCTGCTCAGTCGATAATGACCATAGAGGAGGGCGCGTGAGCGTGAAGGCACCAAAACCTGCATCAAATTATAGCGATTACTCGTCACTGCTTTCGGGCGATAAGGGCGGATTTTTTCATTTCGCGGATGCCGCTCAGGCCCCAACCCAAGCCCAAGCGATGCCGGCAAAATCGGCTCCCCACAAAGATCATTATAGCCTTGTCTCGGATAACGACGAATTTTGGTCGTTGCTGAATGGCAATAAATCTAAATTCGGTACCGTTTAAAACCCACTCAAAAATTCCACCAGCGTCGCAACCATCGATCCCGTACCACCTTTCGGGCAGAGCTCTGATCCTTCATTGGTCCACGCGCAGGCCGCGATGTCGAAGTGTGCCCATTTGGTTTGACCAACAAACTGGCTCAAGAAGAGCGTGGCCGTGATGGTCTGCGCCATGCCGCCGCCGGAATTGACGAGATCCGCCGGGCCTTTCGTGAGGCCGGACAGGTAACGTTTTTCGAGCGGCAATTGCCACACGCTTTCGCCAGCATCGTGCGATGCAGACAGCAGGCGATCGATCAGGCGCTGATCGTTGCCCAGCACCGCGGCGTAAATTTCCCCGAGCGCATAAACCGCGCCACCAGTGAGCGTGGCCAGATCGATGACATAATCCGGCTTTCCGTCGGTGACATAGGACAGCGTGTCGGCCAGCAGCATGCGGCCTTCGGCGTCGGTGGAAATAATCTCAATCGTTTTTCCGTTCCGTGCGGTGATGATGTCGCCGGGTTTAAAGGCTTTGGCGTCAGGCATGTTCTCGGAAGAGGGGATGTAGGCATCGACCGCAACGTCGGGTTTGAGTTGAGCGATGGCCAGCATCGTGGCGAGTACGACCGCGCCGCCGCTCATGTCCGATTTCATTTCATGCATATTCCGCGAAGGTTTGATGGAGATGCCGCCCGAATCAAACGTCACGGCTTTGCCCACCAAAGCGATGCGATATTTGGCTTTCTTGGGTTTGTAGTTCAAGTGAATCAGCACCGGGGGTTCCACGGAGCCTTGGGCGACCGCCAAGAAGGCGTTCATCTTTTGGTCCTGCAATTCTTTTTTGCCCCAGACGGTGATGGTCAAGCGTTCCTGCTTGGCTACATTTTCGGCGATCTTGGCGAGCGCCATTGGCGTCAGGTCATTCGGCGGCGTATTCGAGAGATCGCGCGTGAAACACGTGGCTTCGGCAATGGCCTGGCCGCGGATGATGGCTTTCTCGAGCTGGGCGCGCGGTGCGTTCGAAATGACGACCACCTTTTCAAGGGTGAGCTTGGTGCGCGCTGAGGCTTCACGGTAGCGATCAAAGCGGTAGCTGCCTAAGATGAGGCCTTCGACGAGTGCCTGCATTCGGGCTGCGACCGAAAAATTCGCGATGGCATCTTTCTGCACGACAAGGCTAAGCGATGCTGCCTTCACCTCTTGTGCCTGCTTGGCGAGCACGGCGCCAATGCGCTTGAGGCCGCCGACGGAAAGTTCCTTCTTTTTTCCGAGGCCGACGAGCAGGATGTAGCGGGCCGGAATTTTGCCAGCGGCGAAGATGAGGCGTGTTTTGCCTTCGCTGCCCGTGAAGTTTTCTTTTGCGATGAGCTCGGAGATCTCACCGTCGAAGAGGCGATCGAGCTCGCTGCCGCCATCTGCTCTTTCCAAAACAGGGTGCGATTTCTTTTGCCCGTCTAAAGGTTCTTTTTGAAAGCAGCCGATGGCGACAAGATCGGCTTCAGCTGAGATGAGAGATCCGGAAGCGATTTGGAAGTGCATGAGGTCTCCTTAAATGATGAAGTCGTTCAATAGTTCAATGGTGCAATGGTTCAATAGTTTTTTAAGTTGAGCGATGTGGAAATTACGATAAGGTCCTTGCATGCCCTCTGAAATCGAATCACTCCTCCGCAAGTTGATGTTTTGGATGGGAACGGCGCTCGAACGCGGCATCCATGCGGCCAAGCGGGCCCGCATGCAGATGGATACCCGTGGTGGGATCAAGCCCGTGCTCTCCATCGAAAGTCAGCTCCCTCCAGATTTTTTCATGAAGCTCATTTCTGCTTCCGAAGAAAAAATCTTACGCACGACCGTGCCGCATCTTCAGGACAAGCAGGCGTTGGAAATCTCCGGGGGAGAATCTTTATTTCTTTCGCATCTCCTCCATCGAGGAGCTCGCCGTGTACTGGCCGTGGAGTCACCGCGACTTATGGGAACGAGAATTCAAAGCGATGGTATTCGAGGTTTGATCGTCAAGGGGGAAGCGACGGCACTCCCGATTCCTTCTGCAAGTGTTGATTATGTGGTGGCCCGTTTCACGTCCCAAGGCATGGGCGATCTTTCGGTGGCGCTCAAAAATGTGAGCCGCGTTCTTGTTGCCGGAGGGCAGGGAGTGGTGGTTGATTTTCATCCCTACGGCAGAATCGCCAAACCCGATGCGCAGCGTACTAAAGCATTTCAATCCGGAGCAAGGGCGTTGGAAGATTATTATAAGCTCTGCCGCGAGGTGGGGCTCAGGGTTGTGGATCTGCGCGAAGCTTTTTTGGGCGACGATTTGCGAAAGCATTTTTCCGAACGGGAAATTCCTGTCTACCGTCAACTCAAAGGCAATCCGCTGTTAGTTTTTCTGTATCTCTATAAAGCAAAGGCAAATGTATGAATCCTGATCAAAAACTCGCTGAACTTTTTATTGATCTTCCGGAACCTGCGCTTCCTCCAACGGGTGTCGTGCATGTCGCGCGATCGGGGAAAATGCTCATCGTGGGGGAAGCACTGCCGATTTCCGATGGCCGACTCATGGCCAAGGGGCGCGTGGGGCTCGAAGTGCGGCTCGATGTTGCCAGGCAAGCGGCACGAGCTGCAACTATTCAGGCCTTGGCGATGCTGGCCAAGGAATGCGGTGGCACGCTCACAAATATCAAGCACGTGGTTCAGCTCGATGCCATGCTCGCCGCGAGTCATGACTTTCGCGATCATGCCAAAGTTTTGGACGGTGCCAGCGAACTCCTCATCCAACTTTTTGGAACGCAAGGGCACCACACTCGTCGGGCGGTGGGGGTCATGAGTCTGTCGCAGGATGCGTGTGTTTCGATTTCGTTGATGGTGGAAACAAAGTAGGGGCGACCGGCCGGTC
>JACQOX010000157.1 GCA_016202335.1 Deltaproteobacteria bacterium | reverse complement strand
TACGCAGATCAACCTCGACATCGCCCTCAATTGTTCCCCGGAAACCCCGTGTGAGGGAAGTCAATACCTGCCCACGATGTTCCCCGAGCTCAAAACGCCGCTGCAGATGTCGCCTTCTATTGACGATAAAGTCACGCTGTCGTGGATTTATCCCGACCCCAATTTTAACAGTAAATTCTGTATGGCCACGGGCAAGATCGTCGATGCTGCAGGCAAGCCGCTGCGGGGAGTAAACGTCATCGCCTCGCGAGTCGACGACGGCGACAGCCTGACAAGAAGCGATGCTCGTTCCATGGTCTCAGGGGTTTTGTATCCGGGCTGCTTGGGCGATAGCGCCTATTACCTCTACGGTTTCGTTCCCGGAAAGAAATACCATGTCACCTATGAACCGCTCGCGGAGCAGTACGCCGGCCACTCGGGGTTTGAACCGCTCGACCAGCCGCCGTCGGGATTTGCTTCGGGGACGATCGAAGCTGAAAATGGAGAAACCGTCATCGGCTGTGAGGCTGGCAATACCGTGATCCCCATGAAAACAGTAACGATCGATGTTAAAAATACTTGTCTTTTCAGTCGGCAGACAACAAACACCAATACCTCCACCGCGCCTGGATCCGCAGGCGGCTGTTCTTTCATGAGGCTTCAATGAAATACTCTGAATTACTCATCCCGACGCTTCGCGAAGCGCCGGCTGATGCTGAAGTGGTCAGCCATCAACTCATGCTGCGTGCCGGTTACATCCGTAAGCTCGCGTCAGGGGTTTATTCCTATCTCCCGCTCTGCCTCCGCGTGATCCGGAAGATCGAAAAAATTGTGCGCGAAGAAATGGAGTCAAGCGGCGCCCATGAACTGCTGTTGCCTATAGTGATGCCTGCCGAGTTATGGACGGAATCCGGGCGTTGGGACCGCTACGGCCCGGAACTCCTGCGTTTCAAGGATCGACATGAGCGAGAATTCTGTATCGGCCCGACGCATGAAGAGGCGATTACCGATTTGATTCGCCATGAAATCAAGTCCTATCGCGATCTTCCCAAGAACTGTTTTCAGATTCAGACGAAATTCCGCGATGAAGTGAGGCCACGTTTTGGACTCATGCGTGGTCGTGAATTCATCATGAAAGACGGCTATTCGTTTGATCGCGACGAAGAGAATGCGCTCAAGACGTATGAACTCATGTACGATGCCTACAAACGCATCTTCACCCGCTGTGGTCTGGCATTTCGTCCGGTGGAGGCCATGACTGGCGCTATCGGCGGCAGTCGCTCGCATGAATTTCAGGTTCTCGCAGATTCCGGTGAAGACGCCATCGTGGCCTGCGACCAATGTGAATACGCTGCCAATGTCGAAAAGGCGGAAATACAATCATCTTCTGATGATGTTCATCAAACGTCAGCGATCAAAGGCAAATTTCGCAAGGTCCCGACGCCGGGCAAGAAGACCGCCGATGAAGTCGGACCTGTTGTGAGACTCTTGCCTCAGCAGATCACGAAGACGCTCGTTTTTGAAACCGACAAAGGCTTGATGATCGGCATGGTTCGCGCTGATCATCAATTGGTCGAAGAAAAGTTCAAACAAGCAACCGGTGTGGAATGGTGTCACCTGGCGCATGAAGATGCGGTGCTCAAAACCATCGGTGCGCCGGTGGGCTACGTCGGTCCGATCGGGGTGACAATCCCGGTGTATGCCGACCATGCGCTCCTCGCCATGGAGAATTTTCTCGTCGGAGCGAACGAAAAAGACATGCACCTCGTGGATGTGAACCTCGGCGATTTCAATGTGACGCAATTTTCCGACCTCCGTCGGGCTGTGGCAGGAGATGCCTGCCCGCGATGCGGCGGGAAGTACAGCGAACACCGCGGCATTGAAGTCGGTCAGGTGTTTTATCTCGGCACCAAATATTCTGAGCCCATGGGCGCCCATTTTACCGACGAAGCCGGAAAAGATCAGCCCATGGTCATGGGATGCTATGGGATTGGCATTGGTCGAACTGCTGCAGCAGCAATTGAGCAAAACCACGACGATCGCGGGATCATCTGGCCCATGCCGATTGCGCCTTTCCATGTTGAAATCATTCCGCTCGCCCGCGACGGCGAAGTCTTTGAGGTTGCCACGAAGCTCGCAGCGGAGTGTGAGGACTCGAACATCGAAGTGCTTATCGATGACCGGGACGTCAGGGCAGGCGTGAAGTTCAATGATGCCGAACTGATTGGTATTCCTTACCAGATTGTGATTGGGATGAAGGGGCTTCAAGAAGGTGTTGTAGAATTCAAAGATCGTCGCACCGGCATGACAGAGAAGATCAAACGCGATGACGTCCTCGCGCGGATGCTCACCATCTTTCATCAAGAGGGGATGAGTTGACAGGAGGTTCAATGTCAGAACACGTTTCCAACAAAGATCGATTGATTGTCGCGCTGCTTGCCGACACCATGACTGAAGCTGAACGCATGGTGAAGCTTTTGAAAAACGACATCCACACCTTTGAAATCGGGCTTCCGACCTATACGGCGCTCGGCCCCGATGTCATTGCGATGGTGCATCAGAATGGCTGTAAAGTTTTTCTCGATCTTAAGTATCACGACATCCCTTCGACCGTGGCGCTCGCGGTTTCGCATGCCACGAAACTTGGCGTGGCCATGCTCACGGTTCATGCGGCCGGTGGTCAAGAGATGCTGGAGCGGGTAGTCGATGCCGCGCTTGCAGCTGCAGGCAATCGCGAAAAAATGCCACGCCTCATCGCCGTCACCGTGCTCACCAGCATGGAGTCGCTCGGAGACATCGGCGTGCAATTCGAAGTCCGTGAACAGGTGGTGCGCTTGGCAAAACTCGCTCAACGCACCGGCTGCCATGGGGTGTTGGCAAGCCCTCTGGAAATCAAACGCATCCGCCACGTCTGCGGCGACGATTTTCTGATTGTTACACCGGGCGTGCGTCTTATCGGTTCTGAAGCACAGGATCAGCGCCGCATCGCTTCACCGGTGATGGCGATTTCGGCCGGTGCAGACTACCTCGTTATCGGGCGTCCGATCATTCAGGCGAAGGATCCGCAGGCCGTGGTTCGGCAGATTTTGCAGGAAATCTCCTAATCTTCCTGGGGCACTTATCCCCCAAGT
>JACQOX010000153.1 GCA_016202335.1 Deltaproteobacteria bacterium | reverse complement strand
CCTAACCCTCCCCTTACAAATGGGGAGGGGATTTGGCGATTGCGGTCTTAAGGAAAACTATCTCCTCATCGTGCTGATCAACTTTTTCAATTACCCCATCGAGCTTTTTCTCGACGCGATTGATATCCCCCTTGAGTTCAACACGCACACCTTCGATTTTAGCATCGAGTTTTTTCTCAACACGATCGATGTCACCCTTGAGTTCAACGCGCACGCCTTCGATTTTGGCGGTAAGATCTTCTCGGGTCTTCACGAGCGCTAATTGCGTCATCTTGATTTCGTCGCCTAAGTTTTTTTCAACAGACTCAATTTTTTGAGTAAAGTCGGAGTGCATCTGCACTTGCCCTTCGGCAATGAGTTGGATCTGGTCACGCATTTGCTCAAGGATGATGTTGGTGTATCGCTGTTCATCGGCATGCGAGGTAACAGGAGGGTTATTTTTCTTTGCGGGTTTCTTCGTGGGCATGCGTTTTCGGCTAACAAGGTGAGATCCGAGCGTCAAGTTCGATCATGGGGAAAGAAAAATTATCGCAAGCCTAATTGCCAATACCCGATGCACTTGGAGATGAGGCGGGCCACGAGGAAGTTGGGGGCGTGTTGCCCTTCGATGGGCATGAGTTCCACAAAGTCCATGCCCACGACGTGGTACTGCTGCATGAGCTTGCGGAGGAACGTCACGGTTTCGCGCCAGAAGAGACCACCTGGCTCAGGCGTGCCCGTACTGGGCATCAGGCTGGAATCAAAGCCGTCGACGTCGACCGTGAGGTAAACATTCTTGGTCTTAATGGCAGCCAGGGTCTGATCGATCCAAGATTCGTCTTTCAAGGCATAGGCATAAAACATCGCAAATTTTTCCCGTTTGGCCCAGTCCGCTTCTTCCTTGGAAAGACTTCGAATGCCGATCTGAACCGCGGGACAGATCTCCCGAACGCGCGCCATGGCCGAGGCATGCGAACACGGTGTGCCGTGGTATTCCTGGCGAAGGTCGGCGTGAGCATCGATCTGAACCACGGTCACATCGTTGTATGTTTTTGCGATGCTGCGAACAATGGGCGGGGTGATGCTGTGTTCTCCGCCGAGGATGATGGGAAGTTTTTTGGCTTTCAGGATGGCATCGACCGCATGTTCGATGTGATCCATTGCCGCCATGTCTTTGAGCTGACCAAACGACAATGTCGGCAGGGTTTCAATGCCGATGCGATAGGGTTCGATCTCCAATTCTTCATCATACAATTCGACCTGGTGCGAAGCTTCGAGAATGGCTTCAGGTCCATCATTCGTCCCTTGAGCGTACGATGTCGTGGCTTCGTACGGCACGGGCAAAATGGAGACCTTGGTCTCGGGAGTATTCAAACCTTCTTCCGCGAGACCTAAAAATGAAGGGAGATTTTTCATGATTAAGGAATAAAAATCGCGCCCGCAACAACGGTTGTCCAGAGACCTTTTCTGTCGCCAACCGCAGACTGCGTGATGTTCATCGTTTTCACGATTTCACCGGAAATGGTCCAGGTGTTTTTGCGTTCGTTCCAGGCCTTGTCGGCATCGAACGGAACGCCCAGTGTGGTGGCGAGCATTTCCGCCGCGAGGTCTTCGGCATAGTCACCGGCCTGTTCTTCGGTCTGGCCGAAGCTTTTGTGTTCAGAGAGGTAGCCGTAATGACCAGAGTCTTTGGGAATGCCGATGCCAACAGCAGCAGCGATCAAACGATGCGGCTCATTGGTGGAATTGTCGTACAGCACGCAATCGACAATTTGACCGGGGGAGAGTTGAACGCTTCCTAAAGCTTTGGGGACAATCTTGCAGTGAGGAGGCAGGATGCTCGACACGCGCACCAGGTTGAATGGTGCAATACCGGCATTTCGCAGTGCCATTTCAAAGCTCTGCAATTTTTCACGATGACGACCAACTCCTTTGGTGAGAAACATTCTTGTGGGTACGTAACCGGACATTTTTACCTCCTCTATAGGAGGCGCGAGCTATCAAAGAAAATTTTTTGTTACAAGGAGAAATCAAGTCAGAGGCGAATTTTTTTCAATTTTGACTCGTCGTAGAAGATGTCAATGAGATAGAGACCATGAGCCGGGGCACAGACGCCGGCACGGTGTCGTTTTTTACTCAAGAGGATTTCTTTGATGGAAGCTGGATCACGCTTCCCCTCGCCTATTTCCACCAGCGTCCCCACCATGTTTCGAATTTGATTGCGCAGGAATCCCGAACCGAGGAACGAAATTTCCAGGAGGCATCCCCAGGTGCGACAAAAATGAATGCCAAATGGGGGCTTTTTTGAAGCTTTGATCCGAAGAGCATGAATGGTGCGTTCGGTGGTTTTGACGCTCGAGCCATTGGCCATGAACGCCGAAAAATCATGAGTTCCCAACAGGGCTTTTGCCGCCTCGCGCATCGCTTTGAGAGCGAGCTTTCTCCGCACATGCCACACGCGATCACGCAGCAGGCTTGATCCCACGGCGTCACTCAGGACGAGATAGGTATATTTTTTTCCGACAGCGTCCTGGATGACGCGAAAATCGGATGGTGCTTCGAAGACAGCTTTGATGAGGATGTCCCGGGGAAGTAGCGAAGGAAGGCCGCGCAAAAAGCTTTCCAATGGAACTTGAGACGCTGTGCAAAAAGACGCCATCTGACCTGCGGCATGAACGCCGGCATCGGTGCGGCTGGCGCCCATGAGCGTTATCTTTTCGTTGCAGATTGTACAGACCGCATCTTGCAGAAAATCCTGAATCGATCGGGCATTGCGTTGAATCTGCCAGCCCGAATAGGTGGTGCCATCGTATTCGACGATGAGTTGAATGGTGCGCATCAGAATTCGAAGAGGAGGCCCGCCGAATACAGCTGCCCCGAGAAATTGGCGCCCTCACCGCCAAAGTTATTGATCCACTGATAAGCTGCCTCAAGGGTCAGAAACAAATCATTGATTCCCGTGCTTTGATCGAGCGTTTGAAGACCGTCGGACCATTTGGTGAGCTGGATTTGAATACCGCCCACTCCGTGGAGTCCATATTTGATGCCTTTGATGGTGTTGTCCCCGGTTTTTTCTTGATACAATAAACAATCACTCCCGAGTTTAAAGTAAGGCGCAAAATACCGCCAATTGCGATCCTCCGCTCGAATGACAAAATTTGTTTCAAGCGGGATCACATAGAGCCGAAATCGGTCTTGAGAGGGTGTCCCGTTTGCCGAAATCGCCTGACCTCCCTTGGTCAAAAAACCGACCCCGGCTTCCACACCCACCTGTCGATTGAACAAGAGGCCGCTTTGGATTTTGGTGATGAGATTACAACACGGTGAAAAAATATCGTTAAAAGTTCCTTCTGGGAGCCAAAATCCGGTCTTGATTTCAAAGGAGGCCATTTGCGGTGAGGCTGCGTAAAGCGGTGATGAAAAAAGCAGAATGAGCATCAGAAAATAACGAAAGATCATAACACCCCCCGAATCAATGAACATCCACCGGTTTCGCCCGATAAGCCGATGGGACCGGCTGTAAGTTCAGGAGTCCCAGTCGCTGTACTGCCGTCGACAAGCTTCGTCGTTCGATTCGGGCTTTTGTTGCCGGCATTATCCACAGCTTCGACCGCAAAGAAATAACTCGTTCCATTGGTGAGACTACCAACCGTTGCCGAAATCGTATCGCCGCTGTCGGTCTGAGAGACTTGCACCGTCGGACTTTCCGCGGTGGCAACGGTTGTTTCATCGGTGGAAACATAGATGTTGTAGGTCTTGATATCCGATGCGGTCAGTCGCCGAAAATTTAAAAATAAACGTCCATTCCCAAAGCCAACACTCTGAATCGCGACATTTCCCGGTGGGGTATCCACCGTGAAAGATCGTGCCATACGACCGCGATTGTCGGAGCTATCGGTCACAAAAATAAAAAAAGTGTTCGTCCCTTCGCTGAACTTTCCGCTGTTGGAAGCATAAGGAACCGTGACCGCGGTATCGGTGTTGGCAGACACGGAACCCACAGCAGTTTGGCCCTCTGATGTCGTGAGCGACTGTCCAGAGGCGGTGACATCTCCACCGAGCAGAATTTCATAGGTTCCGGCAACATCAGCTTGAAACGTGATCGTCGCGGATCCGTTGGTCGTCAGGGAGTTGGCGTTATTCGAAAAGTTGAGGCTCTTGAGCGTCACCCACGGATTTGCGGTCAAGACGCCGATCGTCCCCGTGGTATTGCCGATCAGGACATGGCCGTCGTCGGAAGAAGTCGCTGAAAGAAATCCAGGAGCAATCGAGGCTGGAATGGGCTCGCCGTCGATGTCGGTATCGTCGGGATTCCCAAGGTCGAAGATTTCATCCGTCGCCGTATTGACGACCGTGATGCCTTTGTCGCCGGAAACAAAAGCGTACACGGCGTTGTCCCCACCGCCGAT
Organism: Deltaproteobacteria bacterium; assembly: GCA_016202335.1. Taxonomy (GTDB): domain Bacteria; phylum UBA10199; class UBA10199; order 2-02-FULL-44-16; family 2-02-FULL-44-16; genus JACQOX01. Next base: position 342 of record JACQOX010000153.1, on the reverse strand, counting down.
CGGGCGCTTCACCGTAGCGATGGCGATATCCCGCGGATTGCTGTTGGCAGCGAGGCTTATCGTCGTCCCCTGCTTGAGGATGCTGTTTGACGTGGCGTCGATTTTAACGAGGCCCGGACTCGTGCTGTCGACGGCGTATGCCCATTGGCCGTTCGGCGTAAAGGCTACGGCCTGAATGGCGACGGAACTATTGGAAAGCGCAATGCTCGTCGCCGTTCCACTGCTGGTGGGAACCGCAAACAGCGCACCTCCATCCGTCGAAAAATAAAACGTGTTCGTCGTCGAGTTGAAGGCAGCGTCTGTAACGGTAAAGGTTCTGCCAATGCCGAGCGCCAGCGTGAT
>JACQOX010000152.1 GCA_016202335.1 Deltaproteobacteria bacterium | reverse complement strand
GGTGTCGATGTCGAAATTAAAATGATTTAAAGGTGGTGTTATGTTCGGATTACTCGGAAAAAAAGCAGGGATGACCCAAATTTTCAGTACAGACGGTGAGATGATCCCGGTGTCGGTGATTCAACTCGGAGCCTGTCAGGTGGTCTCCAAAAAAACGAAAAAGAAGCACGGCTACAGTGCTATCCAGTTAGGGTTTCTTCCCGTCAAAGAGAAGAAACTCTCCAAGGCTGAACTCGGCAAGTTCAAAAAGAACAACTTGTCGAATTATAAACTCCTACGCGAATTTCGCCTTGAGGAAAATTTTCCTTTGGCCGAAGGCGCCCAGGTGACGGCCAATGTCTTTCAAGTTGGCGATATGGTCAACGTCCGTGGTCTTACCAAAGGACGTGGTTTTCAGGGTGTCATGAAACGCCATGGCAAACACGGTGGCCCTGCGTCGCACGGTTCAGATTTTCATCGTCGCCCCGGTTCGATCGGTATGAGAACGCAACCAGGGCGTGTGAATAAAAACATGAAAATGCCAGGGCACATGGGTGATGAAACCGTCACCATCCGCAACTTGGAAATTGTCGGCGTACGCGTCGAGGATCAAGCGATTTTGGTAAAGGGTGCTGTTCCAGGGAGCCGCGGGAGTATGGTGGAGATTTATCTTCCCGATCCCAAATTGGCCCAGCGCGAAGCATTTAAGGTCTCATAACGAAGGTGAAGGAATCTATGAAACAGGCAGTGGTCGATATGACCAATAAAAAAGTGGGTGAGCTGGAGCTTGAAGACCAAGTTTTTGGTTCCAAGCCAAATAAAGCTGTCATCTATGAAGCGGTGAAGATGTACCGCGCTAACAAGCGCTTGGGGACGCATTCCACGTTGACCACCAAGATGGTCAGCGGAACGACGGCCAAGATGTACCGCCAAAAAGGAACTGGTCGCGCCCGTCACGGATCAGCCAAGGCGCACATTTTCGTGGGCGGCGGTATCGCTTTTGGTCCGCATCCTCGTGACTACAGCTACACGCTCCCGCGAAAAGTTCGTCAAACGGCGCTGTTATCGGCCTTGGCGCTTAAATATCGTGAAGGCAAGCTCCTCATCGTGGACGATCTACCGCTTACGGAAATCAAAACCAAAAAGATGGTGGAAATTCTTTCAGGCTTTGGAGTGCGCACGGGGCTCATCGTTTTGAATGACCACAATGAAAAGGTTTTGAAGTCGTCCCGCAATATTCCAGGCATTAAAGTGGTGAAGCATGATTCCCTGAATGCATTGGATCTCATGAGCCGCGAACATGTCGTGTTTTTGAAATCGGCTCTGGTAGAACTCCAGGAAGGATGGAAGCGATGAATCCCTTTGACGTCATCAAACGCCCGCTCATCACTGAAAAACTTGTCAAACAACAGACGACGCAAAACCAATATGGTTTTGAAGTCGATCAACGTGCTACCAAGCATGATGTCAGACAGGCGATCGAGAGTCTTTTTCAAGTAAAGGTTTTGCAGGTTTCTACGCTGAACATGTTGGGTAAACAAAAACGGGTTGGCCGAACTCAGGGAAAGACCGCCGATTGGAAGAAGGCCATTGTCACTCTCAAGGCCGGCGACAAAATCGATTTTGAAGCAACGAAGGGCTAATTTATGGGCATGAAAAATTTTAATCCAACAACTCCAGGTCGCCGCGGAATGACGTCGCTGGATTTTTCTGAGATCACCAAAACGACGCCAGAAAAATCGCTTGTGGAGTTTTTGAAAAAAACAGGCGGTCGAAACCATTTTGGACGCATCACTTCGCGATTTCGTGGCGGCGGTGCCCGTCGTAAATATCGCAAGATCGATTTTGCTCGCGATAAAATAGGAATCGCGGCGCGGGTTGTCAGCATTGAATACGATCCTAATCGTTCGGCTCGGATTGCGCTCCTCAATTACATCGATGGCGAGAAACGCTATATCCTAGCGCCGGAAGGGATCCAAGTTGGGCAAGAAATTCTTTCCGCTGAAATTGCGGAAGTCCTTCCTGGAAATGCCATGCCACTGCGCAATATTCCGGTCGGTACGTCGATCCATAATATCGAATTGGCCCCGGGTGCAGGCGGAGTCGTGGTTCGCAGTGCCGGTGGATTTGCCCAGCTGATGGCCCGTGAAGATGACTATGCCCACATCAAACTTCCCTCCGGAGAAGTGCGTTTGATCAATGTCAACTGCCGAGCGACGATCGGGCAGGTAGGCAATATGGATCACATCAACGTTTCGATCGGCAAGGCTGGAAGAATGCGTCACCTGGGACGTCGTCCCCACAACCGCGGAACTTCGATGAACCCCATCGACCATCCGCACGGTGGTGGTGAAGGTAAAACCAAGGGTGGACGTAACCCGGTTACGCCTTGGGGTAAGAGCACCAAAGGTAAAAAGACTCGCAAGAATCCTCGGACCGATCGTTTTCGGATCAAGGATCGCAGAGTTAAATAATTGAGAGGGTTGTATGGCGCGTTCAGTAAAAAAAGGACCATTTGTTGATGACCATTTGATGAAGAAGGTGACTCGTGCGCAAGAGACGCGCGATAAACACGTCATCAAGACTTGGTCTCGTCGTTCGACCGTTCTTCCAGACATGGTGGGCCTCACCTTAGGCGTCCATAATGGAAAAAAGTTTATTCCTATTTTTGTCTCGGAAAACATGGTCGGACATAAACTCGGTGAATTTGCTCCGACGAGGACGTTTCGATCCCACTCGGGTGACCGCAAAACGAAGGTGGCGGAAAGTGGAGGGAAGGCATGACAGTGCAAGCGATTTTAAGAAACGTGCGAATGTCGCCGCGAAAAGTGCGTCCCTTGTGTAACGAAGTCCGCGGCAAGGCTGCGGCTTCGGCGGTGGCGTTCCTCAGCCATTCGCCTCGAAGGGCTGCTAAACCATTGCTCAAGCTGGTTCGTTCGGCCTTGGCCAACGCGAATCAAAAGGGCGGTGTCGACGTCGACAACCTGTTTATCAAGGAAGTGGTCTGCGACCAGGCGCCTACGCTCAAGCGATGGATGCCAAGAGCAAAAGGGTCTGCATCCCCGATTTTAAAACGTTCGAGCCACATTAAGGTCGTTCTTCAGGAGAAATAAATTATGGGTCAGAAGACACATCCGAAAGGATTTCGATTAGGCATCAGCACGACGTGGGATTCACGCTGGTATGCCAAAGGCAGGAAGTATGGTGAACAGGTCCATCAAGACGCCTACATCCGCCGGTTTCTCAAAGAAAAGCTGAAGCATACTGGGATCTCACGCATTGAAATCGAACGCCCGTCGGGAAAGATCATCATCAATGTCTTCACGTCGCGTCCCGGGTTGGTCATCGGCAAAAAAGGCGCTGGCATCGACTCTCTTCGCCAGGACCTGCAAAAAAAGACCAGCGGTGAAGTCTTGGTCAACATCCGCGAAATCCGTAAGGCGGAAATAGATGCTCAGTTGGTGTCGGAAAACATTGCGTCACAGCTTGAACGACGCGTTGCCTTCCGCCGGGCCATGAAGAAGGCAGTTCAGGCAGCCCTCAAATTCGGCGCTAAAGGCATCCGAATTCAGTGCTCCGGGCGGCTGGGTGGAGCGGAACTGGCTCGCTGCGAATGGTACCGTGAAGGACGCGTTCCCTTGCATACCTTGCGCGCCGATATCGATTACGGTTTTTCAGAAGCGCTGACGACCTATGGCAAGATTGGCATTAAGACGTGGGTGTATAAGGGAGAAGTGTTAGAGGGTCTTTCGGAAAAACGTCAGGAAGCATAACAGCTTTCATGCATACTGAGTGGAGAAGTCATGTTAGAACCGGCAAAAGTAAAATATCGTAAACAGCATAAAGGACGTATTCGCGGCAAAGCATCTCGCGGGTGCAACCTGTCCTTCGGAGATTTCGGTCTTCAGGCCATTTCATCGGGGAAGATTACCGCGCGTCAGATCGAAGCGGCGCGTATGACCATGAGTCGCGCAACGAAGCGTGGTGGAAAATTGTGGATTCGCATTTTCCCCTACAAACCGATTACGAAGAAACCTGCGGAAGTCCGCATGGGTAAAGGAAAGGGTGCCCCTGAATATTGGGTCGCTCCGGTGCAACGAGGGAGAATGTTGTACGAACTCAAGGGAATCGATCGCGCCATTGCGATTGAGGCCCTGACCTTGGCAGGACACAAATTGTCAGTGCTCACAAAGATTGTGACGCGGGAGGGATACCGTGACGCTTGAACACTTAAAAGGCAAGAGCTCCACTGAGCTCAAGAAAACCGAGCGTGAGCTCCGCGAGAAGATTTTTCGGCTGAAATTTTCGCACCGTCTGGGGCAGCTTAAACAGACCTCGGAAATGAAGAAAACGAAGCAAGCTTTGGCCCGCGTGCTCACGGTCATGAATACGGAGAAACGCTCATGAATGTCCGCAAAGTAAAAGTTGGAGTCGTTGTGTCGACGGCCATGCAAAAAACTGCTTCCGTCATGGTTGAACGACTTGCGAAAGATCCAAAGTACCAAAAATATATCCGTCGTCAGAAGAAATTCCTGGCGCACGATGAGCAAAATAGTGCTAAGGTGGGCGACCGCGTTGAAATCCGTGAATGCCGACCGCTCTCCAAACGCAAACGTTGGCGCATCATTCAGATTTTGGATCGTGGTGAAGCACAATAATCAGTGAGGGGTTTGTATGATTCAGCAAGAATCAGATTTAGAAGTTGCAGATAATTCCGGAGCGAAGCGCGTGATGTGCATTCGCGTCATGGGTGGTTCGAAGCGCCGCTATGCATCGATCGGTGACATCATCGTCGTCTCGATCAAAGAAGCTATTCCACGTTCCAAGGTAAAAAAAGGCGAAGTCAAAAAGGCTGTTGTGGTGCGGACCAAGAAACAGGTCAAACGGGCCGATGGCTCGCGCATCGCCTTTGATGAAAACGCAGCGGTTCTCATCAACGAACAAGGTGAGCCGGTTGGCACGCGTATCTTCGGCCCTGTCGCCAGAGAACTCCGTGGTAAAAAGTTTATGCGCATTATTTCCTTAGCTCCAGAGGTCCTCTAATGAAGATCAAAAAAGGCGACACCGTCATGGTGATCGCAGGAAAAGACAAAGGCAAGACAGGCCGGGTAACGCTCGTGGATCACAAGGCCGGACGGTTGACGGTTGAAAAAATCAACGTCGTGAAACGCCATCAGAAGCCAAATCAGAAAATGAAACAGGGTGGAATTATCGAAAAAGAGCTCCCCATCCAGGTTTCCAATGTGATGTTTTACGATCAAAAAAATGGGAAGCCGACCAGGCTTCAATATAAGCTTGCGAAGAATGGAAAAAAACAGCGAGTAGCAAAGAACTCGGGCCAGGTTGTTGAGACCTCGGTCGAGTGAAAGGTGGAGGAGTTGTGGCAAAGAAAACCGAAAAGAAATCGGGCGAACAAACAACAAAAGGTCCAAAAAGCCTTTTTGAACAGAAGTACCGGAATGAATGCATTCCTGGGCTCATGAAAAAGTTTGCCTATGCAAACCCGATGCAAGTTCCGCGCATCACCAAAGTCGTGGTCAACACGACGCTCAAAGATGCTATTTCAGATTTTAAGATCCTGGAAGCGGCGGCTCAGGAACTCGGCCAAATCACGGGTCAGCGTCCTGTCTATACCATGGCGAAAAAGTCGATTTCGACTTTTAAGCTTCGTAAAGGCATGAAGATCGGCGCGTGTGTGACGTTGCGGGGGCTTAAAATGTACGAATTCTTAAATCGTCTTTTCAACGTCGCTTTACCGCGTGTTCGCGACTTTAAGGGTGTTTCGAACAAGGCTTTTGATGGACGGGGGAACTATACTCTAGGACTTTCCGAGCAGATTATTTTTCCGGAAATCAACTATGACAAAGTGCAGAAAGTCATGGGCATGAATGTGACCATCGTGACGACGGCCAAGAAAAATGAAGAGGCTCACGCCTTGCTTCAGGCTCTCGGTATGCCGTTTAAACGTTAACCTAAGGAAATAAAAGTATGGCGAAGACATCTCTCGTAGTCAAAGCAACTCGAAAACCAAAATTCAAGGTCCGTGCATATCACCGCTGCCCAAGCTGCGGACGTGCTCGCGGATACCTTCGAAAATTTTCATTGTGCCGTTTGTGTTTTCGAAAAATGGCGTTGGATGGTTTATTGCCCGGTGTTGTCAAGTCAAGCTGGTAAAGGAGAAGATATGAGTTTGAATGATTCCATTGCGGATATGCTGACACGGATTCGAAATGCTTCTTTGGCGAAGCATGCGAACGTTGTGATCCCACATTCGCGTTTAAAAGAATCGATTGTGAGTGTCCTTTCCAATGAAGGTTTCATCCGCTCCTACGAAGTGAGCGGTGACAGCTTTCGGAAGGCCTTGGTCGTCACCTTGAAATACACGGAAGATCGTGAACCCATATTTTCGGAATTGGCCCGCGTTAGTAAACCTGGTCGCCGGCTCTACATTCCGCATCAAAAGTTAAAACCCATCAAGCAAGGTGCTGGCATGTACGTTCTTTCCACGCCCAAAGGCGTTATGAAAGATGAAGATGCCCGTAAGCTTGGGCTCGGTGGAGAAATTTTGTGTCAGGTCAGTTGATCTGCTAGAGGAGTGCACTCATGTCTCGAATTGGAAAACGTCCCATCACGCTTCCCCAAGGCGTGACCATCACTACGGAAAACAACGTGGTGACGGTAAAAGGGCAAAAAACATCGCTTTCTCGGTCTTTCGCCAACATGAAACGGGTGAAGATCGAAATGGCAAAGAATGAAGTGACCATCGTTCGTTTGGAAGAAAACCGCGATGCTCGGCGTGAACAGGGACTCGTTCATGCGCTGCTCACGAGCATGGTTAAGGGCGTGAGCGAAGGGTTTGCGCGATCTTTGGAAATCATCGGCGTCGGTTATCGTGCCGAAGTGAAGGGGAAATCCTTAGGGCTCACCCTTGGTTTTTCACATCCGGTGAATTTCCCGATCCCCGAAGGCCTGGCAGTCACCGTGGATAAACAGATTATTACGCTCAAAGGTGCTGATCGTTGGCTTGTTGGTGAAACAGCGGCCAAGATCAGACGCATTCGCCCTCCGGAACCCTATAAGGGCAAGGGTGTTCGTTATACAGATGAAGTCGTTCGTCGCAAAGTTGGTAAATCGGCAGCTTCGGCCGGTGCAAAGGCAGGAGGATAAGTTTATGAACAAGCGCACCCAAGGACGTGAGTATCGTCAAGAACGCATTCGAAAAAAGATCGCTGGGACAGCAGGACGTCCACGTCTTTCCATCTTCATGAGCCTCAAACACATTTACGCTCAGATCATCAATGACGAATTGGGAAGTACGCTGGCTTCGGCTTCCACGATGGAAAAAAAGGTGAACGCTGGAAAAAAGAGCGTCACAATCGAGGGCGCCAAGAAGATTGGTGAACAGGTTGCAGAGCGAGCGCTAGCGAAGGGGATTACGCAGGTGGTGTTTGATCGCAGTGGTTATCGTTATCATGGCCGCGTTCGAGCAATGGCGGAAGCGGCGAGAGAGAAAGGATTACAATTTTAATATGGAACCCAAGGAATCAGGCAAATCAGATTTGATTGAGCGTATCGTCCACGTGAGCCGCGTGGCCAAAGTGGTCAAGGGCGGTAAACGGTTTAGCTTTTCAGCGCTCGTCGTTGTCGGTGATGGCAATGGACGGGTTGGCGTTTCACTGGGGAAAGCCCGTGAAGTCCCTGCCGCGGTGAAAAAAGGTACCGATCGTGCCCGCCGCAACATGGTCCGCGTCTCGCTGCAAGAAGGGACCATTCCTCACGAAGTTCTGGGCGAGTACGGTGCCGGACGCGTGATGATGAAGCCAGCGTCTGCTGGTACGGGCGTGATCGCCGGTGGTGCGGTACGTGCGGTCATTGAAGCCTGTGGAATCCATAACATTCTGACGAAGTCGCTTGGAACCAGCAATCCGCATAACGTCATCAAGGCCACGATCAATGGTCTTTTGAAGCTTCGTTCACCGGAAACACTTTTGCGCATGAGGTCCAAAAATGAAGTTCAATGAAATTGCGCGGCCTGAAGGTAGGCCTGCCAGAAAAACAAAACGTTTCGGCCGAGGCGATGGCTCAGGGCACGGCGGCACTTCAGGCCGTGGACACAAGGGACAAAAGGCCCG
>JACQOX010000178.1 GCA_016202335.1 Deltaproteobacteria bacterium | reverse complement strand
GTCATGTTGGGGATGGCGCGGCAGATCGCTTCCAGCTCAGATTCAAGGGCGGTCAATTTTGCGGTGCCTTCAGCTTCAACCGTTTTGAGTTCCTTGCCTTTATTGATGAAGGTCGTGCGCTCGTCAGGAGAGAGCTTGGCCTTCATCGCTTGGGCGATTTCGTTTTGTTGTTTGCGGATGTCTTCGACTTCGTAGATGGCCTGCTTGCGGGCTTCTTCGAGTTTGAGGAAACGATCGAAGTCGATGGAGATACGACGCCGCTCGCAATTGCTGCGAACGGCGTCCAAGTTGTCACGGATGAATTTTAAATCGAGCATTTGAAATACTCCAAGGGAGACACGTTTCCCCTACAAAGGAGGGAAAGGAAATTTTAACGATTCAACTCACTTTCAATGGCTTCTTTAAATGCTTCATACGGCTGAGCGCCGGACAGCATGATGCCGTTCACAAAAAAGGCGGGTGTTCCCGAAACGCCGGCATTGGCGCCTTTTTGCGTGTTCTCGCGGATGCGGGCTTCGTATTTTCCGGAATCCAGGCATTCATCAAATTTCTTTTGGTTCAACTGAAGTTCTTTGGCGTATTTTTTCAGGTCTTCAGGCTTAATGTTGCGCTGCTGATCAAACAGTTTTTTGTGAAATTCGAAATATTTTCCCTGATCGTCGGCGCAGTAAGCCGCTTCGTGGGCCTTCTGGGCGTCTTTGTGAAAGGACAGCGGGAAATCAAAAAACACGTATTTGAGATCATTTTTATATTCTTCCACCAGGCGCCAGATGGTAGGTCGAACCCGGGCGCAGAAGGGACATTGATAATCAGAAAATTCAACCAGTGTCACTTTGGCGTTCTGGGGCCCCACGCTCGGAGCATCGCTCAGGTCAATTTCAATGCGTGGAACTTCCAACGAAACCTTCACGTTCGCCTCTTTGCGCAGGGAAGCCAAAAGTTCGCGGCGGGCTTTGTTTTGTTGATTTCCGCGCAGATAACCGATGATCTGGGGCTTGGCGGTGGCATAGTCCGGGGTGTCAGGGCCTTTGCGTGCATTATAGAAGGCCTTGATTTCGTCTTCCGTCGGGTCCGTGACTTTGCTGTCGACTTCTTCCCGCAAGAAGACGGCCGGTGTCATATTTTTCTTCTTGGCGGCATCGGCGATCAATTTTTCTTCGATCATGTCATCGAGCGCGTTTTTCTTGATCTGATAAATTTCTGTGTCCAATTTCTTGAGTTGGGACTTGGCCGCTTCGGTAAGTTCGGCGTCCGTGATCTTTACCTCACCAATGGTGGCCACGACATCCTGTGTGCCTCCAGATACTGTATTTTTTGGGGTTGAAATTCCCTTCGAACAGCCAAGAGCCAAGATAACTAAGCAGAATGTGAGGGCGTTTTTCATGTGCCTCCTTTTTTTGTGGTTTCTGATTCCGTCCATATGCTTGAAGGCTCGTAGCAGAGATAAAAAAGCACGCAACTTTTTTTGCGGCCAGGCGATAAGGGAAGAAGAAAGGTGGGGAAATGGTGAAGCGATTTCTTTTGGCCATGCAATTGGTGGCTCTTGTCATGTCGGCATCGACAGTGAGCGCAGCGCAAAAGGTTGATCCCTTGTTTGCTCAAGAAGATACGCCATTTAACACGAAAGCTATGCGGTCAGGAAAAGCCCTGCGTGATTCGACAGACCTCAAGCCCGCGCTCATCAAGTCGCGTGATCCCGAGAGTACGATGGCAGCGCTTGAAGCTGCCGGCGGTGTGGTTCGGACCGTTGTGGGCGACGTCATCAGCGCCATGGTGTCATCGGCCAGCATCACCAACATTTCCGACCGCAGTGAGATTATTTATATCGAAGCTGCTAAACCCATTCACAGTAATAACGATGTTGCCCTTGGCGAAATTAATGCCAATGAAGTCCACAAGGGAACTCAACTCCCGAAAGCCATTACCGGCAAAGGCGTGATCGTTGGGATCATCGACACGGGCATCGATGTGACCCATCCCGATTTCTTGGATGCCGACGGCAAAAGCAGAATTTTAGCTATCTGGGACCAAAAGGCATCTGGTGGCGACGGGCCTGCCGAACTGACGAATTCCTATGGTGTGGAATGCGATCAGAACGACATTCAGACGGGACGCTGTCTGTTTCGCGACGCCATCGGCCACGGGACCCACATCGCTGGCACGGCCGCGGGTCGCAATGAAACTTTTGGCGGTGTGGCGCCAGACGCCAACATCATCGCGGTCTCGTATCGTTCAGAAATCGAACTCACCGATGGCTACGTGAATACCCTGTTTTCCGCGTCGCTGTGTGACGCTGCTTATTACATCTTTAAGAAAGCCGAAGCATTGCACATGCCTGCGGTGGTGAACTTAAGCCTTGGGACGCACATTGGGGCGCATGATGGGACGTCGCTTTTTGAACAGTGTCTGAACAGCTTGGTGCGTCAGGCGCCAGGCCGTGCCATTGTGGTGGCTTCCGGGAATGAAACTATTTCGGATGAGCATTATACGGGAATTCACACCTCGCTTGAGGTGGATGGTAGCCCTGTGGCGACGAATTTTGCCATGCGCCAGAACGATGTTGGTCGGTTTATCTACTTGGATATCTGGGGTCGGCAGGGAACCGAGGTCCGTATTGGCTTGGCGGTCCACCGCGGCGCTCCTGGGCAGGGCAGTCTTCTGGAGACATCGACGCTGGTTGATCCGGGAGAACAGGCCGAGGGGACATTTCTTGACGGAAAAATTTCGTATCGCATCAATGCCACTGAAAACGCGCATCCCCTCAATCAGAAACCGCACATTGGAGTTTCGATCGTGTTTGATCGCGCGGCCGGTGATCCTCGCGATTACAGCTTTGATCTGATCGTTGAAGGTCGCGGCCATGTCGATGGCTGGATCTATCCCGATAAACCTGCAAATGCGGTCAACTTCACCGACGCGTCAGCCCAGCTGGGGGACGATTGGACCTATGTGGCCGGAAATCGCCAGGCCAGTATTTCCATCCCGGCCACAGCCAACGAAGTGATTTCCGTCGGCGGCTACGCCACCCGCAATCTCTGGCAACACGATCCGACCTGCTGTCGCGTTGATGTGCTCCTCGGAAAGCTGTTAGATTTTTCGAGCATCGGACCTGCTGTGGACGACCAGTTGGGAGTGAAACCTGAAATCGCCGCGCCCGGCGCTATGATCGCTTCAGCGCTTTCGCAACAGGCTTTTGTTGATCCACGGCTCGTGATGCCGGATCGTATGCATATGCTCCAGGCCGGGACCAGTATGGCGGCGCCGTTTGTTTCCGGAACCGCAGCGCTGCTTTTTGCCGTCAATCCCCAGTTTACTCATCATGATATTGAAACCATTCTTACGGAGAGCGCCTATGTCGATGATGAAGTCGGTCAGGCGCCGAACGACCGCTGGGGCTTTGGTAAGTTGGATGCGCTCAAGGCGGTTGAGTTGGCGATGGGCATTGAAGTCAGTTCCACTGTGCGAAGCCCTGGCGAAGCGGTTTCCACAGCAGTGGCGATGTCTTCAGGGGGATGTTCAATGATGGAGAATTCGCAGGGTAATCTTTGCTCGGCATTTTTATTTGGTGTTCCGCTTCTTCTGCATCGCTTTAAAAAAAGAAAGGCGGCCTGATCGGCCGCCTCGTCTTTGTTTGTCGCATGCTGCAGAGAATGACCAATAACTGACTGTCAGTTACTGGTAAGCGTTAAACATCGTAATACAATTGAAATTCCGCAGGCACAGGACACAAGCGGACTTTCTGCACTTCGTTCTCCATCTTGTAATCAACCCACGTTTCAATGACGTCTTCGGTGAAGACATTGCCCCTGAGCAAGAAGGCATGGTCTTTGTGCAAGTTGCGCAGCGCTTCGTCGAGCGATGCAGGGCAACTCTTCACATCCTTTAATTCTGCAGCTGAGAGTTTATAAATATTCTTATCGAGCGGCTGACCGGGATCGATCTTATTCTCGATTCCGTCGATGCCGGCGAGGAGCAGGGCGGCAAAGGCGAGATAACCGTTGCAGGACGGATCCGGCGTGCGGAATTCGATGCGTTTGGCCTTGGGGCTCGACGAGTAC
>JACQOX010000150.1 GCA_016202335.1 Deltaproteobacteria bacterium | reverse complement strand
CCGTACGCCTATGTGCTGAACAATCCGCTGAAGTACATTGACCCGACGGGGCATTTTGCGGATGTGTACACAGATGTTCCGGAAGAGCGTGGTGGTTTGTCAGCACATGCTGAACCGGTAAGCGTTGGAGATGAAAGCGGAACAGTTAGTCATTTCAATAATGTTTTTTCTTTCAGTGAAGAAGAAAAAGCCCGGCAAATGGAACTTGCTTTTGAATTTGCAACATTTTCAGGTGGATTAAGTTTTGCTGGAGAAGCAGCGACTGTGGCCGGAAGGTTTGGGGAATTTGTTTCAGAAAAATTGAGTGGATTGTTTGAACGTGTGGGGAGATGGTGGAGCCGTGAAGTTACTGCAGGTGGAACAGAGATTGTGCAACGCGCTATGTCACGGGTAGAATTTGAGGCAACATTAGAAACGGGATTATTGAGGGGTGGACGTGAAGGAACTCATTATGTCAGCGATGCAGTGAATTCTGATGCGCTGCGTGCTCAGCAGAGGCTTTCATTAGAGCAAACTCCAGAAATGCGTGTTGAATTGGAAGTTCCAAGGGGGGTTTTTTCATCTCCAAGTCGAGTTCAGCCATTTACACATCCGCAAGGAGGAACATTACCGGGTGGTGGTACAGAACGTACGGCTGTAGGAAATATCTCGGTTAGAGTGCTGATGTGGTGGGAGTACTAACATGATGGAGTGCTAAATATGATAACATTGCTGACACCAGGAAAACGTACAACGCTTATGATTAGTGACCCTTGGGATTTTGTTACCAAGTGCGGTGCTGGCCCTTTTTGGGGTCAGTCTCAAGATGTGGATGGAAATAAAGTATTAATCCATCTTGTAGAGTCTGTTACCTATGCCAATCTCACATATCAATCAGCCATATGTTCATTAAGGCATAAAGAATCATTGCTGAAGAATGGAGAAACGATTGCCATGAATATGGTATTGCTGCCATGTCGACCTACTAAATTACATGATGTTTCGAACAATGAATTCAGAAAAGGACTCGCCGTGATTGGTTCGTTAAAGGTTAATAATTGATCATACATCTGTCTGGTTTCAGAATTTCGGGGGGCCAATTCGTAATTCGGAAACGAAAAAGCATGCAAAGGGGTCAAGTCTTGACTTTTCACTTTTCACTTTTGAATTCAGTCAGGTCCAATCAATGCCCCCAGCGATGTGGAAGACACGTGGCCTCGCCCTGACGAATATTTCTTCTTGTACATCCACACCGATCATCTTCGCAGCTCGAACCTGATGACGGAAGGCCGAGAGAAATCCACGCACAACGGAATCAGATTTATCAAAGGCGAAGTGGTGCAGCGCATCGAGTATACGCCCTTTGGCAAGGCGCGGTATGTGCTCAATCCCACGTTGCAGTATGCCCCGCGGTTTACGGACCAACCCTACGATGTTGAAGATGGACTCTATTTTTATCAGAGCCGAATCAATAGACTATTACGGTCGTGATCCAGTAGATTCCACTGGGGTCTCTTTTGGCCATCAGGCATCGATTGAGGTCTCTGAACCCCATTTGCGTTCGATATAAGGTGTTAAAAATCAGATAATTACATCTATTCTTCTTGGCATCTCCTTTGCTTCATAAATCCCCACCTGGGAGGACCCATGAGCGAGAAGGTGCCGTCAGAAAAGGAACAAGCCGAAGACATGCTTCGAAAAGCGGCGCACGATCTGCGCTCGCCGCTGTCGATCATCCACATGTTTCTTCAAAGGCTTGAGAGCGATGTTTTGTCAGATGCCAAGCTTAAACAATTTCACGTGCTGGCATGTCAGGCGTCATCGAAAATAGAAGACATGATCGAGTCGATGCGTTTTGAAGAAAAACTTCATCAGCCAAAATGCGAACGGCATGACCTCGCGACGCTCGTTCAGGAAACCGTCAAAGGTTCCAAGGCTACGGCCGAGCAAAAGAAAATTGAAGTCGATTACGTGGGCCCCATGTCGTTGCAAGCCTATGTCGATCCAAAACTCTTAGATCGCGTGGTGATGAATATGCTGATGAATGCTGTGCAAGCGAGTGAGCCTGGGAAGGGATCCATTGCCGTGGAATTATTTTTGAACGGCAGCACGGTTTTCATCGATATCGCCGACAACGGAAAAGGGATCCCATCGGAAAACTTGGAAAAGATTTTTCTGCCGGGCTTTACACACGGCAAGGCCGACGGCACGGGTATTGGTCTCGATGTGTGCAAACAGGTGGTCGAAGGTCATGGCGGTGAGATTCGTGTGCACAGTGAGGAGCGATGCGGAACGATTTTTACGACCGTCCTTCCCCATGCGATGCCGAACGTGACGGCGTTTGATATCAGCGAAGTGTCGATCGATGACACGCTCGATTGGGAATAACTATCTCCGAATTCGAGTCCCAGTTTTCCCTTGGAGGGCCATGAGGGCATTGGGGATAGAGGTGATGATCGCTTCCTTGCCGCCGTCTCGAATAAATTGAATGCAGGCCTCAATTTTCGGCTTCATGCTTCCGTCAGGGAATTCTTTGGCGGCCAGGTGTTTCTCCAATTCTTGAATTGTGACATTCTTCAAAGGAGTTTCATGCGGGCCATGATAATCGAGATAGGCGTATTCGACGCCGGTCATGATCATCAGCGTTTCGGCCCCGATTTCCGTCGCCAGCCGAGCGGTGGTCGCGTCCTTGTCGATGACCGCTTCGATGCCATAAAAATTGTTGTGACGATTGAGCCCCACCGGAACACCACCGCCGCCACCGGCAATGACGATCATGCCTTTTCGAAACAATTGGGTCACGGCTTCGACTTCTAAGATGCGCTGCGGCTTTGGACTTGGGACGACGCGGCGCCAACCACGGCCCGCATCTTCAACCATGGCCCATCCTTTGCCGGCCATGAGTTCTTTGGCTTCCTGCTCTGAATAAAAAAGGCCGATGGGTTTGGTGGGGTGATCAAAGGCTGGATCGTGGACATCGATTTGAACCTGCGTGACCATGGTGACCACGGGCGTTCTGATCCCTCGTTTGCGGAGGCTGTTGGTCAGCACTTGCTGAATCATGTAGCCGATGCCGCCTTGGGTGTCGGCAACACAGATATCAAGAGGAAGAGGGTAAACGGCTTTGCTGGCGATCTCTGCTCGCAAAATCGCGGCGCCCACCTGGGGGCCGTTGCCGTGTGTGATAAGGACGCGCTCATGGCCAGCGGTGACGAGTTCCGCCACATGTTCCATGCTTTCGTGCGTGGCGTAAAACTGTTCTTGGATGGTGCCGCGCATCCCAGGTTTGCTGATGGCGTTGCCGCCGAGTGCGATTACTATACCTTTACGTTGTGCCATAAATTAAAATCCCGGTGAACGGATGAAATTTCCTTTTTGATCGACGATAACCCATTTTGCCCCACCGATCTGTTCCAAAAGTTTTTTTCCTTCTTCAATGCCAAGCACGAAGATTGCCTGAGCTGTGCCTTGAGCCAGAGCAGCTTCTTTCATGGCGATCGTGACGCCTCGACAGCAGCTCTGTGCATTTCCGCTGACCGCAGCGGCACCGCTGTTGCCCATGAAGACGTTGACCGCCCGGTTGGCGTAGACTCCCAACGAATCTTCCACCTGCAATTTCCACGGTTCATACACGCCTTGGCCCAGGGCGCGAAACGCCGGGCCAATTTTGATCATCATATTCTTCATACCCGCGCTGTAAATGTAACGGACGAGGACGTCGGCGATGAAGCCTTCGATAATGCCATCGAAGCGGACCTGGATGGTTGGGTCCTTCAGTTTGACGCGATTGTGTTTTTCGTCGAGATCGATCTGGCGAAAATGTCCTTGGCTGATGTCAAAGGCGCCAGAGGTTGAATGGGCGACGCGCTCTGCGGCTTTGAAAAGCGACGTGAGTTCTGAGCTGAGGGGATAAGGTTTTCCGCCGTGATTCGCGTTGAGCTTGGCGACTTCGCTGGCAGGGTTCGCGGTGTTCATCTGGTCGTACAGGCGACCCGCTTCCTTCCCCGCAAAATCAAGCAGCTTGTGAATGTTTTCCGCGTCGCGTTTGTAAACGACCACGACGATGGCACCTGGAAGCTTGCCGACGCTCAGGCGCATGGAAAATTCGCCGACCGCGTCATCGGCGTGGCTAGAAGTGGCTTTCAGCAGGAAGAGACATAAAAAAAACAGACACCGGGTAGTTTTTTTCGTTTTCATATTATTTCTCCAGAGATTCTTCCCGCCGTTTGAGTTGAAGTTCTTTTGGCCCCAGGTCTTTATAAGAAGAGGATGGGGTTTCTGTTTTCATCTGCGCGTTGCGAAATTGCTCCGTTAAAAATATTTCACCCAGATGATCAACCACCATGCCTTGAGCGGCATGATGTTTTTCCAGATAACGTATTGCGGTCAGGGCATCAAACGGTGAAATGGCCACGGCGAAAGCCACGGCCGTAAGTGCGTGTTGCGAAACGACCGTTGCACGCTTGAATTGCATGGAAAAGGTTTTTTTGTCCTTGGGATCAATCCATTGGCCATTCACCAAACGATCTTCGAGTTCGACGACGGCGACGCCAGTGACATCATAAAAAAAAGCGCGATGGGCCTGCGTCTGATCCGTGTCGGCCACCGCCGCGATCTGCCACGGAGTATGGATGTTCTGGCCCAGAAACATGCCGACGCCACCAACTACGATCTGGGCGTTGTTGACGCCGAGTTTCTTGAATTCTTGGGCAATGGTATCCACGGCCAGGGCTCGGGCGAACATGGTCAGATCCAACGACATGCGGTCACTTTTAAAAGAAATGGAGTGGTCGGATTCGTCCAGAACGATGCGGCGGTAATCACGCTCTTTGAATAATTTCTTGGGTGAGGGTGCTGCCAGGTCAAACCAACCGTTGGTCAATACCGACAGCTTGAGCGCCTGTTGGAATCCCTTGAAAATGGGAAGCGGCAGGGGAAGTTTTCCCCCGGCTGGAAGAGCGTTGATTTGGCGGGCGAGGCTGTTTTCATTTTCACCAAAGGTTTGGTCATACCAGGTGATGATTTCAAATCCGCGCGCGATCCAGGATTCTGCCAAGTCTCGGTGATGTTCATCTTCAATGATCGTGATCGAAGCGACGCCATCAAGAAGCATGACCTCGCGGCGCGTGAATTCACGGCGAGTGTCGATGTTCGATGAGGCGGAGCTGCAAAAGAGGGTGCTGACAAGAAGAATCGAAAAAAAACAACGAGCCGAAAAGCTCATGGGAGTATGTCCTTTAAAAATCTTCCGGTGTGCGAAGTTGGATGAAGGGCAATTTCTTCCGGTGTTCCGGCGACCACCACCTGACCACCTGCATCTCCCCCTTCGGGTCCCAAGTCGATGCAATAGTCAGCAGCCTTGATCACGTCAAGGTTGT
>JACQOX010000149.1 GCA_016202335.1 Deltaproteobacteria bacterium | reverse complement strand
GGAGATGATTGGTCACGTGTTATCCTTTCTCTTCCAGGCGACGTTTCAGGATGGCAACACTTTCAGAAGCCAAGATGAGCACGACTGCCACGTAGTAGATCCACAACAGCAGAAGAATCATCGCTGTAAATGAACCGTAGATGATATTGTATCTCGTTAAAGCGACGAGCATATACCAGCGGAAGAGATGCTTGGCAATGAGGAGTCCAAGCGCAAAGATGATTCCCCCGATTGCTGCATGCCGCAGCAAGACCTTCTCGATCGGAACAAATTTGACGGTCGCAACAAAACCCAAAAACATGGAAAACCCGAAGAACAGTTTGGTGTTCCAAATTTCCCCAAAGGGAAAAATAAAGCCGTAACGGTGCAGCAGACCTTCAAGGATCTGCACCATGGCCGGCAGGAAAAAGACGATGCTGAAGATAAAAAGGAGGGACGCCCCAACAAGATAGGAATGCAGAAAATGCCGCTTACGCTTGGTCTGAAAAATCACGTCAAAGGCCTGACTGATCGTCACCACCAGGATGCTGGCGACAAAGATGAGGAAAATAACCCCGATCGATCCTAAAGACGATTTTTGCTCCATCAATGAACTGAGGTTGTGCACCAAATCGTCGTGCAGAATCGGAAAAAGAAGGAGGATATTATGCGCCACCTGGGCCATGAGCTCGTCGGAACTGCCCAGAAAAAAACCCACAATCGACGTCATGATCATGGTCAGCGGGATGATGGCGAACAGACCGTAAAAAGCAATTTTGGCGGCCCAGCCAAATCCGTCGTGCAGGAAAAAGGCTTGAATCGTTTGAAGCGTTACATTGGATCGCGAAAATTTAGACACGCCATTTTCTTAATCGCGGCAGGGAAAATGGCAAAGAATTTTTAGGATTTTTTCTTGAAGATGAGTTTGATCGGAATTCCGGTCACGCCGAGTGCTTCTTTGAATTTTTTCATGAGATAGCGGCGATACGAATAGGGCACGGCCCGCGGAAGATTCGAAAACAGAACAAACGTCGGTGGTTCGGTCTCTGCCTGCGTAGCGTAATTGATGCGCACTTCTTTGCCTTTGTAGGTCGGCATGTGATGCGACGCGAGCGCATCTTCCAACAGGCGATTGAGCTCCGACGTGGACAGACGTCGCTTGGCTGAGTTCATCATCAGATCAAGTTGAGAAAAAATCTGTCGGCAACCTTCGCCGGTGAGCGCGGATGTTTTCAGCAAGGGAACATCGTCGAGCTCACCCAGGCGATAGCGAATGCTGTCTTGAAACTCTTCCCATTCTTTTTCCGCCAGATCCCATTTGTTCACGAGAATGATGAGGGCCTTACCCTGCTCAACCACGTGACCGGCAAGTCCCAGGTCCTGGTGCGTGAGCCCCTGTGCAGCGTCGATCAGCTGCACCACGATTTGACTGCGCTCAATCGCGCGCAGACTCTGCATCGCCGAGACATTTTCAATCAAGTTGGACCGACGGAGTTTTCGCGAAACACCGGCTGTGTCCACGAAGGTGTATGATTTTCCCTGAAAGGAAAATTCTACGTCAATGGCATCACGGGTCGTTCCGGGTTTCTCGTGAACAATCACCCGCTCTTCCCCCGCAAGCCGATTGATAAAGGTGGATTTACCCACGTTCGGGCGCCCGACAATGGCGACGCGGAGCGTATCGCTCACGGCTTCAGGTTCCTTGACTTCAGGAAGATTGGCAATGATCGCATCTAAAAGATCATCGACGCCACGGCCATGTTCGGCTGAAACGCCAATGACGTGGTCGATGCCTAAGCGATGAAAGGCGTACACCCGGTCATCGTGAAGCGCTTCATCGATCTTATTGGCAGCGTAGATCACCGGCGCGGAACATCGGCGCAGCAACGCGATGAGCTCTTCATCGAGCGAGGTGAGTTCGGTCTGGGCGTCAAAAACCGCCACCACGACGTCGGCATCAGAAATGGCCTTGAGGCTCTGTTTCGCAATGTGCCGTTCGATATCGAGTGCAGGATCGAGATCGATCCCCCCGGTGTCGACAGCGATGAATTCTCGACCGCACCAATCGGCTTCAGCATAGTGCCGATCGCGGGTAACGCCCGACTGATCATGCACGATGGCCTGCCGGGTTCCGGTAAGGCGATTAAAGAGCCGTGACTTTCCAACATTGGCACGACCGACGATGGCGACAAAAGGTTTCATAAAGGTATGAAGATCAGAAGGGCACCGAGAGTCCAAAATCTATGGCAGCCCTCTGCTGAGCAGCATCACAGGTTACAAACGACTGCAAACCACCATTGGTTCTAAACCACAACGCAGTCCTCAAGTGAATCAGATCATTTGATCGAGGCGTTCGAAGCGGAGGATAGTTTCCAAGCAAACAGAGATCAAGCGTCACATCCTTGAGTAAAAAATAAGCCGCATCTTCATGCAACCGAACCATGAGTTTTTCGTAAGCGGTTTCTGAAATGGCTTTTTCACGACTCACTCGAATAATGTTTCTTTCCGCTTCAACAAATAACAGTACACTTGAGCAGATGACTTTACTCCTGAGGACATTCATTATTTTCGTGGAAGATGCTTCGTGAAATAAGAGAGAAAGATAAGCCGAAGTATCAAGGTAAATGCGTGAGTCCATCATTCTTCACCTGGCTCACCTCGATCTTCATCGAGGTACTCCTTCCACCCTTTTGGAGGTTTATCTAATACCGGCTTAAAACCACTTTTCCCCACATTTTTGCCAACACGAAGCCCGGGTTGCCCCGATGGAACGAGCATCATATAGGGTTTATTGTATTTGGTCACTTGAACCACCTCACCTCTGGACGCTTCTTCCGCCCAATAGGCAAGGTTTTCCTTGAGTTCTTTCAGCGCAACGTTTTTTGGCATAAAAAGAGAGTGCCTAATTGTGTGCTTTTTGTCAAATAAAAAGTGCTTTTAAAAAACCCCCTCGTCCTCGCAGAGAGAACTTGTTGACAATAGAATCGAAATTATCAAAAAAGCAGCCTCGATTTTGGCGGGGTAGCTCAGTCGGTGAGAGCGACGGATTCATAACCCGTAGGTCGGCGGTTCGATTCCGCCCCTCGCTACACATAACCAAATTCCTTTATCTTGTCTCGGTCCTTGGTCCACTGCTTTTCCACCCGGACAAAGAGTTCCAAAAAAACCTTGCTGCCAATCAAATCTTCAATCTGAAGCCTTGCCTTGACGCCGATTTCTTTGATGCGCGCACCGTGCTTGCCGATCACCATGGCCTTTTGACTCTCCTTCTCGACCACGATGGCTGCGCGTATCAGCGTCACGCTATTTTCAGCGGTAGGTTCACGGAATTCATCGATGGCCACGGCCGTAATATACGGAATTTCTTCTCCCATCTGCAAAAAAACCTGCGCGCGAACGATTTCTGCAGCAAGAAAGCGGGTGGGATGTTGCGTGTAGGCATCGCGCGGATACAGCGCCTGTCCTTCCGTAAAACGATCGATGATGAGCGAAATGAGATGCGATACCCCAATGTCATGCAACGCAGAAATGACGACGATTTCTTTGACGCCCCAGTCGGTATGAATCGACGTCGCCATCTTTTCAAATTCATCATGGGTAATGGTGTCCGCTTTATTGATGACAACGATGACTTTTTCTTTCGGAATTCGATCGAACAAACGCTTATTGAGCTGAGCATTCATGGCCTTGGGGTCGAGCATCAGACAGATCACATCCGCTTCCTGCAGCACATTGTCGACCACCTCTAACATGGCGACGTTGAGCGGTTTGGAAGAAAAGTGAAAGCCCGGCGTATCGAGCACCACGATCTGAGCATCTTCGCGATTGATGATGCCGGCGATGCGATGGCGCGTCGTCTGCGGTTTTGGGGTCACAATCGCAAGCTGTTCCCCCACCAATTTATTGAGCAAGGTTGATTTTCCCACGTTGGGTTCGCCGACGAGGGCGACATGTCCGTATTTAAAACTCATTTCATTTCTCCTGCGATCTTATCGAGCACCTGCCGCGCCGCATCCTGTTCAGCCGCTTTTTTACTGGGTCCAAGGCCGACGCTCATAGTTTCTCCGTTGATCGTCAGAGCCACCTCGAAATGCTTCTGATGATCGGGACCACTTTCTCGCGAAAGCCGATATTTGGGAATCGCACCAAATCGGCTCTGGGCCTCTTCTTGCAATCGTGTTTTATAGTCTTTAAAAAATCCCATGCCACCGACGTTATCGAGTAGCTGGGAAAAATGAACTTTAATCAGATTCAGGGCCTTGGCGTAGCCGCGGTCGAGATACACCGCGCCAATGACGGCTTCCAGGGCATCGGAGAGCAGCGATGGTTTATCGCGCCCACCGGTCATGGCCTCGCCTTTTCCCAGATAAAGAAACGATCCAAGTGTCAGTCGTCGCGAAAGTTCTGCGAGTTCATGTTCATTGACGATGGCAGCCCGGAGTTTGGAAAGTTCTCCTTCGGGATGCGAAGGAAAGCGTTCCATGAGCACATGGCTGATGGAGAGCTCCAGTACGGCATCTCCAAGGTATTCATAGCGTTCATTGTGTTCGGACGCCGGCATTTTCAATTCATTGGTATAGGACTTATGCGTCAACGCACGCTTCAGGTGTTTCCGATCTTTGAACGCATAACAAAGCATCTTCTCAAATGCCTGCAGCACTTTTTTATCTTCTGGACTCACATCCGATCGAACAAGGCTTCGCAAAATCATGCAATCCACCCTCCCCCGAGAACTTCATCCCCTTGATAGAACACCGCCGCTTGTCCAGGTGCAATCGCCATCTGCGGTTCGTCGAACGCGACCTCGATGATGCGTTCACGGATGCTTTTGATCGAAGCCACGGCCGGTGCATGGGTCGATCGAATGCGAATCTCCAAAGGCGTTTCCACATATTCCCGTGGATCAAAGGTCGTGGCACCTTCGGCGGTCCAATGCATGGAGGTGACCGTCATCGTGGAACGCATGACCTCTTGTTTTAATCCCAACACCACTTCATTGGTTTCAGGTCGAATCTCCACCACATACATGCGCTGCCCAAAGCCCTTTTTGAGCCCGCGGCGCTGACCGATCGTATAGGCATGAATGCCTTCGTGACGGCCAAGAACCTTTCCTTCGCGATCAACAAAATTACCTTCCCCTTGGAGCAGATGCCCACCGTGACTCTCGACAAAACCAGCGTAATCGTCGTCGGTGACAAAGCAGATTTCCTGACTCTCGGGTTTATCCTGCGTTACAAACCCTTGTTTTTTGGCCATGGCCCGCACCTCGGCCTTGGTGACTTCGGCCAGCGGAAATTCAATTTTCGAAAGCTCCTGCTGCCGAAGCTGAAACAGAAAATAGGTCTGATCCTTCTTTTGATCGCGGCCACGATAGAGGCGATAACGGCCGTCGGAATCTCGCAGAACTTTAGCGTAATGCCCCGTAGCCACCCGAACCGCCTCATGGAGAACCATGTCGTCGAACAAGGCGGCGAATTTAAACTCAGAATTACAGCTCACACACGGAATCGGCGTACGGCCGCGAGCATAGGCCGCAACAAATGGCTGGATGACTTTCTTTTGAAAGGCATCGCGATAATCCAAGGTAAAATAAGGAATACCAAGTGCTTCGCATACGCGACGGGCGTCGAGCCGATCTTCGGCAGAACAACAGCTGCGCTCTGTCGGGCGATGACAGCTCACGAGGTGCATCGAAACTCCTACGACGTCATAGCCCTGCTCTTTCATGAGCCAAGCGGCAACAGAGCTATCAACGCCGCCCGACATCGCGACGAGAATTTTTTCTTTCATCCGTAACATTATCGTTTCTTTTCTAACTCGGTGATGCGTTTCTCCAACCCGCGGATGGCGTCGGCATAGGGGTCTGGCAAGGTCCCGTGTTCAAGTTGTCCCCCATTTTTTTCGTCTCGGTGGAGGACTTTTCCGGGAATGCCGACGATGGTGGAATGCGAAGGAGCGTCATGAATGACAACCGAAGAAGCCCCAATGCGGCTGTCATGACCAATGCGAATATTACCGAGCACAATCGCGCCGGACCCGATCACCACACGATCTTCGATCGTGGGATGGCGTTTCCCTTTATTCCAGCTCGTCCCACCGAGCGTCACGCCTTGGTATAAAACCACATCATCGCCAACTTCCGCAGTTTCACCGATCACAACCCCCATGCCGTGATCGATAAAAAATCGACGACCGATGGTCGCACCGGGATGAATTTCAATGCCGGTCAGGAATCGACCGACATGCGAAAGAAATCTGGCCAAGAGTTTGAGATCCGCGCACCACAGGCGATGAGCAAGGCGATGTAAAACAAGGGCGTGGATTCCTGGATAACAAAAGATGATTTCGAGCTTGGAGCGCGCTGCAGGATCGCGCTCGAACACCATGGAGAAATCTTCGCGGATGGCATGCCAAATGTTTTTCATAGGAGGTAATCGTCTTTCGTTTTTATTCGCATGCCAGTCGGGGCGACTGGACTCGAACCAGCGACCCCTTGCACCCCATGCAAGTGCGCTACCAGGCTGCGCCACGCCCCGACTCACACGCGAAGAACTTCAATCTTTAACTTTTAACGACTTCGAGAAGTATCTCTAAATCTTTGCGAAGTTTTAACAAGAGCTTTCGACGTTCCGAGTGGGGGATTTCTTGGACCTCGGACGGAGTGGGCTTTTGTATAGATTCCTGTTCCGGCTTCGCCTCTACGACTTCCACCTTGGAAGCAGGTGTAACAACCGGCCGCTCTTCTCGCTTTTTTGGCTCGACGATTTCAACCACTTTCGAGCTCCCGTTTTTGACCATTTCTTTGAGCCGCTTTCTGGCTCCGTTGATCGTAAATCTTTCTTGATAGAGCAGCTCTTTGATCTTGAGTAAAATTTCAACATCGCGTCGTTTATAGAGACGCTGACCTGACTTGGATTTCGATGGGCGGATGTCCGGAAATTCTGATTCCCAGTACCTGAGCACATAAGGCTTTACTTCGAGGAGATCACTGACTTCTCCAATGCGAAAATAAAGTTTATTGGGGATGATTTCCGGCGCGTGCAGCGCTGCTCCCATCATGAAATTTCTCCTTATTCTTCGACTTCATGTGGAATCGGTTCACCGTTCAGCGCCGCTTTCAGGACCTGGCTTGGTCGAAAGGTCAAAACTCTGCGCGCTGAAATTTCAATCTCTTCACCTGTCTGCGGATTTCTGCCGACGCGTGGTCGCTTTTGGCGCACCACAAAATTGCCGAAACCTGAAATCTTAATTTTTTCACCCTTTTCGAGCGTGTCTTTCATGGTATCGAAAACAAGTTCGACAATCTCTGCAGATTCTTTCTTGGAAAAACCCACTTTTTCATAAATCTGTTCAATGATCTCAGCTTTTGTCATGGTTCCCCCTTTCTTCAGAGGTTTTACGGGTTGTGTCTTGCCATTGTATAGCACCGGTCGTCGAATTCGTCAATTTTTCTCTTAGGTTACCTAAGACTCTTCAAGTGTTCAGACAATAAACAGGGGGAAAGTCATTTCCGTACTTCAATATGGAAGGCCTTTTCCAAGGCGGAGACCACCATGTGATGTGTTTTTTCAACCTCTTCGTGGTCAAGCGTTCGCTCGTCCGAAGCGTAGGTGACGCGGAGCGCAAGACTCTTCTTCCCCGGCACCATCCCCTTTCCTTTATAGACATCGAAAACCGCAACGTTTTTCATCAATGCCGGGGCGATTCTACGAATACTTTCCAGCATGTCTTTGGCCGAAATGTTTTCATCCACGAGGAACGAAAGGTCGCGTTCCACGAAAGGGAAGCGCGAAAGCTCCTGAAATCGCGGTAACACATTCCCTTGCAAGAATTTCTCGAGCTCAAGGTGAAAGACGAAAACCGGGCCACTCAAGTCAAAAAGTTCGAGGAGCTTTGGATGGGCTTCTCCGAAATATCCGCAGCATTGTTCATGG
>JACQOX010000148.1 GCA_016202335.1 Deltaproteobacteria bacterium | reverse complement strand
TGCCTGCCGGTAGGCAGGGAGGGGGGTAGGGGGCGTTATGATCTCTTACCAATTAAACGCCAACTGCGCCGCAAAGCGATAGTTCGCCTTGGCATGCGTGTACTCGCCGATTTCTTCGCCAAAATAGGCAGCGTGCAGGGCAACGATCGGCCAGTCCAAGGAGAGACCGGCAGCGGGGTAGCCTTGATTTGCTCCACCGCGAAGCGACAGCACCATGCCCGCAAATTTTGGGAATTTGACTTCGGCACCAGCGTGAAATTTTTTGAGGAGGTCGACCTTCTGATTGATTTCGCGAAAATCGACCAAGATGGCGAATTCAATGTCGCCGAGTTTGGGGAAGATACCGCCGCCGGCTGAAATCGACATTGGTGTCTTGGGTGCTCCACCGCTGAATCTCGTGTCGGCAATGTCCTGCAAAGAAATCGCAACGGTCGGCCTCAAAATTTCCTGCCACAGCGGCAACTGATATTTTGCTCCAAGGTCCACGCCCACCCCGATGCCTTTTTTCCAATTGCTCCACTTGAACGTATCGCCGAGGCTCTGCGCCAAGACGTCGCCGGTGGTGACGCGTTCTTCGAGTGCGGCGCGGTAGAGCACTTTGACGTTACTGCCGACTTGCAAGGTGTCCTCGAGAAAACCATAGGCGCTGCCGGCGATCATGCCAGCATCGCCACGGGCTTTGACTTCGACATTGGAAAAGGTCTGATCGCGCAGGGCGATGGTGGCGCGCGTATCCGTTAGGAGCCCGGCTGAGAAATATTTATTTCGGATGTGAAAGAGGGGCAGGGCCGTTGAAACGTGGTGAAAATCGCCGGTGCGGGCGTCGGTGAATTGACGGAAGACATTGGTTTTTTCCGCGTCCGTGGAAGCGCTGTTGAGATCATTTTTTAAATTCACGACATCTTGAATGGCGTTAAAAATCCCGGTATTCGATTCCGCACTGGGGCTGATGACGTCGAAATGGGCTTTTTTCTCAAAATCATTGATGGCCGCGGGGTTATAAAACTGGGCGCTGTAGTCGGTGCCGGGCATGGAAAGGAACGCATTGCCCATGCCGAGGGGACGCACGCCGCGAAACAAGCTTGGAAATTCGTTGCCGATGCTGGTGTCTTCAGCAAAGCCCTGCAACGAAAATGACATCAGCATTCCCGCAGCAAACAAAAAGAATGTTTTTTTCATCATGGTCTTCATCCCCAAGGGTGATTAAAGGTTATCCGTCGTATTTCCTGCAGCGCTGCAGACACTGAAGTTAAAATCTGTGCACGTGGCGATGCCGCTTGTTTCAAAGGTTGTGATGGAGGAACGATCGGTTTGCAGTTCGCAATTATTGAGATCGCGTAATGAAACCAGCGAAAAGCCGGTTGTTGCCAAGTTTCCCGAAAAACCCGGGGCGCTCGGTGATGCGCCAGTTGCCGATGCCTTGAGGACGCAGAAATTCTTTCGGATGGCGGTGACCAGGGCGTTATCGGTCTTCAAATCGCCGTTGATCAGGTGATTGTCGGCGCGAGAGAAATCAGTTTGGACAATGGCATAATCTGCCTGGGCAATATCTGAGACCGTGACCGTGCCATCGGCGGTGGGCTGGGCTTTCAGGGAGGGGAGAGAGAGAGCTTCAATGGCTTCCAAAAGTCCCAATTGAAATTGATATTCTTTGTAAAGGGGGTGCGTGGCATCGGGTGCTTGGGTGAGGGTCGTGTCCAAGGTGACGATGGCCTCTCGCAAATCATCAAGCCCTGTAGTTTCGGTGATATTACTGGCAAGTGCGTCATGAATGGCGTCGAAGAGATCATCGGCCTTGTCGGTTGTGGCGAGATCGTCGGCGATGCTCAAGATGTCGATGCCGCCGCGGCCGGCGTAGGCGCTGGAAAGAACGAGCGCAGCTTCGAGGTCGGTGGTGTTGGCGTCCAGCACGGATTTGGCCTCAGTGACGGCTGTGCTGAAATCACTGTTGTCGAGAGCGAAGCGTGCCTGTTCAAGCAGTTCTTTGGACGAACTTGCGCAGGCGAACAAGGTGAATGCGATAACGCTCGAGAAAAGAATTTTCATGAATCCCCCTGAAAGATGAAATCTTTAATAATGCACGCCGAAAAGAATACCAGCACCAAATTGTGGATGAAGCCCGCCCTTATAAACGAGTTGATTGGTCTGAGCCGGACTGGCGAGATCGAGATCCTGACGATTGTCGTTGAAGAGCAAAAAATCTTCGTGGGCGTCGAGGCCGATCGAGAGGTATTTTCCCCAGATGAACATGAGTCCGCCACCTGCCGAGGGGCCGATGGCATAAGAGGGAATCAGTTGGTCCGAGGACTGCGGATTACCAGGGAATGCCGTCAAGCGTACGGCAGGACCGATTTTCACGTAGGGCATGATTTTCAGCTTGTTGCGGACCAAAGCATCAACAAGAAACGAGTAACGAAGATTGATATTGGTGGCGACGATGTGCTCTCGGCGGTCGCTTTTTAAATTCGTGGAATAGAGACCTTTGAGTTCTGTGGCGATCGTGTCCGTGATATTCCATCCGAAGATGAGTCCGAAACTCGGTTCAAAATCGCGGCCGATCTGGGCACCGGAAACCTGATCGGTATCGAAATCCGATTGCAGCACGCCGCCTTCAAAGAGTAAGTAAGGTCCTTCGTGAAATCCCTTTTCCCAGGCGTGCGCGATGAGGTGATGAGTGAAGAGAGAGAAAAAAATAAAAAGAGAAATGCAGCGCTTCATGAGAGAGATATGAACATATGAATTTTCTTCTGGCGACAAAAAATAGCGGAAAGCTCCTCGAGCTCAAAGAACTTTTTGTGGGCATACCCTTTGAGTTCACTTCGCTGGTCGATCATCCGGATCTTCAAGATGTCGTGGAGGACGGCGCGAGCTTTTTGGACAATGCCCACAAAAAAGCACTTGCCGCGTGGATGCCGGGAAGGTGGGTGCTGGCCGATGACTCAGGCCTCTGCGTTGACGCCTTGAGTGGTGCTCCAGGGATTTATTCAGCGCGCTACGCCGGTGAACCCTCAGATTCCAATGCGAACATGATCAAATTATTGGAGGTGCTGGCGGCAACGCCGGACGATCGCCGCACCGCCCATTTCACGTGCACGATGGTGCTCCTATCTCCGGCCAAACAGATGTGGTCGGTCGAAGGCCGTTGCAATGGGGTTATTTTGCGTGAGCGCCGCGGAGGGCATGGGTTTGGTTATGATCCGGTGTTTTACCTGCCGGAATGCGGTCGCACCATGGCTGAGCTTACCATGGAAGAAAAAAATCGCGTGAGCCACCGGGGCAAGGCTCTTCGAAAGGTCCGCGAAATTTTAGTTGCGCAGATCACAAACTCGCCCTAGTAGGCCTAAACTCGAAGAACGTTTAACGTGAACGAAGAACGACATTTGGCAAGCCCGTAATTCGTTCACGTTCTTCGTTTACATTTGGCGATGCCAAATGTTTCGGGGTGTAGCTCAGCATGGCTAGAG
>JACQOX010000151.1 GCA_016202335.1 Deltaproteobacteria bacterium | reverse complement strand
TAGTAACCCTGGAAAATCCCCCATAGATTCTCAGGCTGTTGAGGCTGAAAACCGCCGGGCTGGGAAAAAGTCATCCAACTCCGCGGATGTCGCCACCCACGTCGGGTTGCGAAGGTGACCCATGCATCATTGCCCCGTGCTCCTTTGACCATGACGATTTCTTTTCTTTTTTCCACAGGGCCAATGTCCATATGGAGCATGTTCGGTAACCATGGGGACTGTGTGGCGATGCGATTCAGTATTGCCAGACCTTTAGCGCTGGAGCCGCCAAGAACTTCCATTTCCATGCGGGTAAAGTATCCATCAACGTTTTGATCAGCGCTCATCCTGAGAGTGGTGGCGTTGCTAAAAGATATTTTGAGCCCTATTTGTGGAAGCTCGTGTCCTCCTCTCTCTAATGCGGATGTAATCCGCTCAATGTGTGAGCCGAGGACGCCATCAAAGGTTTCCTTTGTAATGCAGCCAAGTTGGACGCCAGCAATTGATGCTGTAAGTGGTCGACGCTGTTGGGCTGCATCCAAAAGCCTTTTGGCCAGCATCCCTACTCCAAAACTTGCAATGCCAACTCCTACGCCTATGTAGAAGTTAGTTGGAATCGCACTTAAGAAAGTTGTGATTTCGACCGATGGTCGTACTCCCATTACGGGAATATTTGAAATAGGTCTAAGCATGTTTTCCTCCTTATGATGATTGCTGTACTTGATATCGGCAGGACATTAAAAAAGTTGCGTCTTATTTTTGAGTTATTTTTGAGTGTGTGTATTTTTGAGTGTTGTTTTTTGAGGGTTTGGAGTGTCTGGTGATTATTGAGATGAAGACTCAAGAAGCAGTTCCAGCAAGCGTTCAAGGTCTGCGTAGGCATTGTGTTGATAGAAGGTGTTGATGACCCCCTCGAGAGGTGAATCTGACTCGTCTTCAGAAGAAGCAGGGGGATGAGCAATTACTGTCATCATTGCTTCGTCGGACAGGCGTATCATTTCATCGACATATTGAAGTGCAGTGGTTGGATCGCCAAGTAAGGTGTGCAGCGCCATGAATTTGCTGAGTTGGCTCATGGAGAAACGGGTTTGCGAAGGGCGCAGACGTGTTAATGCCATGCGTAGGGTTCGAAGGCTTACGAGGTTATCCTCTTCTTCTGGTTCATCTGAGGTGTCTACGTAATACAGTTGTTCTCTAATAGACAGTTGTTCTCTCGCAAAATCGAGGGCTGGTTCGGCTGTGATTTCGATTTCTTGGAAGGAACGGAGTTTTCTTGTTATTTCGAGAGCCTTTCCCCATTTTTGATCATCAAGATTTGCGCCAAGGATTCTATCAAGGTATTTTTTTTCAACTTCAATATTACCAATGGCTGCTGCAAATACGGCGAGTTTTTCAAAAAGCTCTGCTGCGAGGTCGTACATTTCGCGTTTATGTAAAGCTTCTGCTTGTGCCTGTCCGAGCTGCAGATAAAGGGGCCACAATCTTTGATTTACGACATCTAGAGAAGCATGAAACTGTGCTGGGAGTTCCGGTCCATCACCAGGACGTGTGTGCAGTCGACGATACGCCGCTTGAAAAAGTTGTTCACTTCCAGTTTGTGTTAAAAGCGTCCATAAGGAGTTGATAGCTGAACCCACTGGAATGGCGAGAGCTTGCGCGGCATGCGAGGTGGCTTTGGCGTCGTTGTTTTTAGTGGAATAGGCCTTCGCCAGTTTTATATGCACGGCTTGTCGATGAGCGGGATCGTCGGTGGCCTGTTTTGAGTCAAGAAATTCTTCCACAGCGCTTTGCGTCTCAGGATTAGCGTCTACAGATATCTGACCGGCGAGGATACTCAGGACAAGGGGACGATCGGCGTCAGAGACTTCCTTCAGATGAGAAAGAAACGTTTTTTGTTTCGATGGGGGGATGGCTTTTACGTTCTTATCTCCTTCACTTCGAAATTGCTCCAAGACTTCCAAAAAAATTTCGCGATTGGCTTGCTGCTGCATCTGTCGACGGAGCACGAACTCTGCAAAAGGATGTTCAGGTGCTTGTATTTCTAAAAGTATTCTCCGGGATGTTCTCCCGTGAAGCATGTGCGTGATGTATCGGGAAAGGCCCGTGTGCATTGGAAGTTGAAGGAGTTCGTTTCGTACGGCAGATTCTCCTCCTTGATCAAAGGTGCACAGTGCGGCGTGCAGGCGTCGCAGCGGGTCGTCACTCACAGCATCCAAGGGCATCATCTCTTGTTGCTTTGCCGTGAGAGGCAACGCTTTATTTTGCATGATGGCCTGAAACCGTCGCACGAGTTTGAGGACGTACGCCAGCCGTGATGCATGAGGGGAGAAAGACTGAGATCCATAGACGATTTGAGCGCCAGCGAGTCCGACGGCATTCCATCTTTTTGCGACGATTCGAGCTTTGGCATCTGTGGACTTTGTACGAGGCGGAAAAAAACCTGGAGGAGAGAGTTCCGCAACTCGATGCACCAGTTCGGCTGCGGTTCCAGGTTTTGGTTCTAAAGTTTCAAGAGAGGAGAGTATGGCTGTGAGACTTTGTCCGAAGGCAGAGAGGCGACCATCTGTCGTTGAGGGTAAAGCTTCAATTTCGCGGAAGAAGGAATTGGCTAAAGGTTGAAGTGGATCATCGTCGCTCTCTCCAAAACGATCAATGAGAGTTTTTGTGAGAAGTTGCGGCTGATGGGTCAGGATCTGTGCGGCAGATGCCACCAGGCATTGGTCACGGGTTGGCGATGGGTCGATGACGTGAAAAACGCCAGCGGTAGCGCTGGCGGCAGCGATGATGTGGGGGACGGTGATGGGAGCTAGATTCATAAAGCTTTCTCTATTTTTTGAACATCTGCAGGGTTTTTCTATAATCTTTGGTGCCAAATAATCCCGCGCCAACCACAGCAATATCTGGACCAGCGGCCTTTGCCGCGGAAATGGTGTCCAAGTTGACGCCGCCGTCAATTTCGATCTGAAAGCTGAGGCCGTGTTTTTCTCGATAGCGAACCAGAGCGCGGACTTTGTCGAGGCAGTCGGGCAGCATCGCCTGGCCGGCGAATCCCGGAGTGACGGTCATGACCAGGATGTAATCGGCCAAGGCGCAAAAGGGGAGAATCTCTTCCACCGGTGTCGATGGACTCAGCACCGCGCCGGCTTTGCAGCCGAGTTTTTTGATGGCCGGAAGAAGGGTGGCGAGATCGCAAACTTCGATATGCACGGAAATCCAATCCGCTCCAGCCTTGGCAAACGGTTCGATCATGGTCTCTGGATTGTCGATCATCAGATGGCAGTCGAACGGCAGTTTCGTGAGCGGCCGCAGAGCCTTGACGATGCCGGGTCCCATGGTGAGGTTTGGAACGAAGTGGCCGTCCATGATGTCGATGTGGATAACGTCGGCCCCGGCCTGATCCACAGCACGAACTTCTTCACCGAGGCGCGAAAAATCAGCAGCGAGAATAGAGGGAGCGATAAGGATATTTGGATGGTGATGTGTCATTCGAGTCGATCCCCCGCGTTCATTTTAAAGCCTCGTAAAAAATCCACGGTCGGCATTCGCTTCTTGCCTTCGAGCTGGACTTCTAACAGATACAGTTGGCCGTCTCCGGTGGCGACGGACAATTGACCGTCAGTCGACAGGATGGTTCCCGGAGCAGCGCTCACGGGGGTGGTGATCGGTGCGGCTTCGTGGATGGTCAAACGTTTGCCGTCGATGAACGTGAACGCGCCTGGCCAAGGTTTCAAGCCGCGGACGCGATTATAGAGTTCTTGCGCGGAAAGTTTCCAATCCAGGTGGCCATTCTCACGGGTGAGGATCGGCGCATAGCTCGCGTCTTCCTGATTTTGCGGCGTACGTGGAGCGCTATCATTTTCAATCGCCTCCACCGTTTTGAGTAAGAGCTCCGCGCCTTGCGAAGAGAGCTCGGTATAAAGATCTTCAGCCGTGATGCATTCATCGACCTTGGTGGAAATCGACATGATGATGTCGCCTTCGTCCATCTCCGGTGACAGGTACATTGTAGTGACACCCGTGACGTGTTCGCCGTTGATGACCGCCCAGTTGATCGGCGCGGCTCCGCGATATTTTGGCAACAACGAAGCATGGACATTGATGCAGCCCTTGGGCGGAAGATCGAGTAATGCCTGAGGCAGTAGCTTTCCATAGGCCACGACCACGAAGAGATCGGCATGCAATTTTTCAAAATGCTGAATGATGTCCGAAGATCTGATCTTCGCCGGTTGAAACAGTGGAATTCCACGTTCACGAGCAATTTCGGCCACGGGACAGGCGTGGACCTGCATGCCGCGTCCTGCTGGTTTATCCGGTTGAGTGACGACTTCGACGATGTCGTGATTCGATTCGAGCAAGGCTAAGAGCGAGGGGACGGCGAAGGCTGCAGAACCCATGAAAACGATCTTCATCAGATGGCCTTTCGTGCGTTGTCGCGCAGCGCTTTTTTGAGTTTCTGCAGATACATATCTTTTTTGAGGTCGCTGAGTCCGTCGATGATAAGTTTTCCATCAAGGTGATCAATTTCATGTTGAATGGCAATGGCCAGAAATCCCGTAGCGGTAATGGTTTGCTCGCGGCCCTGTGGATCTTGATAGGTGCAAACGACGTCTGCTTTTCGTTGCATGACAACGCCAAGCCCGGGCAGCGAAAGGCAGCCTTCTTCGTATTCCACTTCGCCGGTGGCTGAAAGGAGACGAGGGTTGATCATCTGCAGCAGGCCTTTCTTATTTTTTCGTTCGGCCTTTTCCGAGACATCGATGACGGTCATGCGCTTGCTGTGGCCTACTTGCGGGGCTGCCAGGCCAACGCCTGTGGGTGTAGCGTACATCGTCTCGGTCATGTCGGCGATGAGGCGACGAATATCGTCGGTGATGGTGTCGACCGGATCGGCCTTCTTGTGCAGCACCGATGCGGGATAGAGCACGATGTCGAGGATTGCCATGGGACGGGCTGGTAGCAAGACACGGCGGTGAGGTCAAAGAAATTGGAGGGGATCGACATCGATCGCCATGCGCACACCAGGAGGCAGTTGGGTCTGATGCGGAAGCCGCGTGAGCAACGCGCTGAGAGGTGCGGAACGAGAACTTTTGATGAGCAGTTGCCAGCGGTATTGATTGCGGACTTTTTCGAGTGGAGCAGCCGCCGGACCCAAGATCGATACGCTCTTGGCCGTTCCCACCCAGTCGCGAATCATGCCGGCCACCTGCTCGGCAGTGGCGATGACGCGATCCTCGCGGCTGCCCGAAAAACGGACGTTTACGAGCCGCGAAAAGGGTGGATAGCCGAGCATCTCCCGTGTGGCGGTTTCATGGTCAAAGAAGGATTGGTAGTCGTGATCGCGGGCAAACTGCAGGCAGAAGTGTTCGGGCTGAAAGGCCTGGATGACGACCCGGCCCGGTTTGGAAGCGCGGCCTGCACGTCCGGCGACCTGCGAGATCAGCTGGAACGTGCGTTCCGGCGATCGAAAGTCGGGAAAGTGAAGTGAGCTGTCGGCAGAAATGATGCCAACCAGCGTGACGTTCGGGAAATCATGGCCTTTGGTGATGACCTGCGTGCCCACTAAAATATCGATCTTGCCATCGTGCATGTCGCGGAAAATCTTCGTGCGCACGCCGCTCTTTTCCATGGTGTCGCTGTCGATGCGGGCGATCCGAGCTTTTGGGAAAAAATCCTGCAGCTCGGCTTCCAAGCGTTCCGTACCGCTGCCGACCGGTGTCAACTCTTCGCTGCGACACTGC
Source organism: Deltaproteobacteria bacterium (assembly GCA_016202335.1). GTDB lineage: Bacteria > UBA10199 > UBA10199 > 2-02-FULL-44-16 > 2-02-FULL-44-16 > JACQOX01. The sequence continues at coordinate 9,309 of JACQOX010000151.1, read as the reverse complement.
GCGCAGGCGGAAGGCGTGGAGAGCGCGTATTCGCAATAATGACAGGCGAGTTTTTGAAGGCGGAGGTGTTTGGTGAGCGCGATGTTGCAGTTCGGACAGCGAAAGATGAAGCCGCAGGCCTCGCAGATCAGCGCTCTGGCAAAGCCACGACGGTTGAGAAACAAAAGCGTCTGTTCCTGACGGTCCAGATTTTTCTCGATGAGCTCGATAAGCTCGGGTGAAAGCGCCACGCCTTCTTTAGGGGCATCTTTCGTATGTCGCTTTCGAATGTCGATGACTTCGACGCTTGGCATCTGCGCGCCGGTCGCTCGCCGCAAAAGCTGAAGGTAATGATATTTGCCCGACTTGGCATTGGAAAATGATTCGAACGACGGTGTGGCCGATCCCAGGACCACGATGGCCTGTTCTAATTTCCCCCGCATCACAGCTGCATCGCGGCCGTGATATAAAAATCCGTCTTCTTGTTTATAAGAAGAATCGTGTTCTTCATCCACCACAATGGCTTTGAGGTTGGGCAGCGGGGTGAAGAGGGCGGAGCGCGTGCCGACGACGACATCCACGTCGCCCTTTCGTATGCGTTCCCATTCAAAATGGCGTTGGGCGTCGGTGAGCCCGGAGTGATAGACGGCGACTCGATTGCCAAAGCGGGCGACTACGCGAGAAGTGAGCTGGGGCGTCAATCCAATTTCTGGCACCAGTAAGAGCGATTGGCCGCCGCGCATGGTGACTTCTTCAAAAACGCGCAAATAGATTTCAGTTTTTCCGCTGCCGGTGATGCCGTGGAGAAGAAAAGGATTGGACGTTTCACCTTGGAGAATTTTATCCACGGCGGACTGCTGTTCCTGGGTCAACGTGGGTTTTGGCGCTTCGGAACGGAAAGCGGTTAACTCATGCGGTGCTGTGGGCCGGGTGGTTTTTGGAGAGGCAAGGGTCATGAGCCGCTTGGGAAGTGCGGCACGAAAGACCTCGCCGATGGGAGCGCAGTAATAATGAGCCATCCAACGGATGAGTTCCAAAAGTGGGGGCGAAAAGAGGGGCGAGTGATCTAATACCTGCTCGACGGGTTTTATTTTACCCGGAGAAACGTCCTTGGGGCCGGTAGGCAGAATCTCGAGGACCACCCCGATGAGGTGACGCCGATGAAAGGGTACGACCACGCGGCATCCCGGAGAAACGGGCGTATCTATCGGAAGACTATAGGTAAAAGGGTGAAATACGCGTGCCGGAACAGCGACATGGGCAAAGGACATACTCAAGTCTTTAATAAAGGAATGGCGTAAAACAATGAAAAAGAGCGAAAATGCTTATTGTCAGCGGAGCCCAAGCAGCATACATTGAAAAACACTATGAAAATTCTTCTTTTAACCATCGGTAAAATCAAATCCAAGCCACTTCTCGAGCTCGTTAACGACTATTCGGAACGCATCGGGCATTACACGACGTTGGAAATGGCCTCGGCTGTAGACGAACGTTCCGCGCTCATGAAGTTGCAACCCAATGATTTTCTTATTGTCTGCGATGAGCGGGGCAAGCAAAAGACGTCCAAAGGCATGTCGGATTTTGTGAAAGAGCATCAACTGCGGGGAACGAAACGGTTGGTGTTTTTCATCGGCGACGCCGAAGGCAATTCTTCCCGCGCCCGCGATCGCGCCCATCTTTTATTGGCGCTCTCGCTCATGACGCTGCCTCATGAAATGGCCACGGTTCTTCTTCTCGAGCAGCTCTATCGTGCGTTTACGATCATCAAAGGCGAGCCGTATCACAAGTAGGCTGGTCATGAACAAACACCAAATCGCTCAGGCCTTGGACGTCATGGCCGCCATCCTCGAAATTAACGGCGAAAATCCGTTTAAGGTCCGTGCCTATCAGAACGCGGCGCGCATCGTGGAAGGTTTGAACGGCGACATCGCATCGCTGATTGCCACGGGTGAACTTCGCGAAGTGAAGGGGATCGGTGCGCAGCTCGCCAAGCATATCCAAGAGCTCTGTGAGAGCGGATCGTTTGAAGAATACGAAACCCTCCGCACGTCGCTTCCCGTTGGTCTCTTGGATCTGCTGAAAATTCCTGGTCTCGGTGCCAAGAAGGTTCGGGTCTTGTGGAAAAAATTGGACATCACCACGATCGAAGCGCTGAAGCAGGCGTGCATCGATGGCCACGTGGCAGCGCTGGAGCGCTTTGGTGAGCGGACGCAGCAAAAAATTCTGCAGGGCATTGAATCCGTCAAAAAATACGAAGGCCGCTATCTCTTCCCCAAAGTTGAAGCTCAGGCGCTGCGGTTACGCGATGCGCTGAAATCCCATTCCGACGTCATTCGCTGCGAAATCGCCGGAAGTCTGCGTCGGCGGATGGAAATCGTGAAGGACATCGATCTCGTGGCGTCGACGAAGCATCCCGCCACGGTTGCCGATTTTTTTGCTTCCTTGCCGGAAGCCGATGCGCTGGTAGGAAAAGGGGACACCAAGGTGACCATCACGACCGCCACTGGCGTCAATGCCGATCTGCGCATCGTCACCGATGAACAGTTTCCCTATGCGCTCCATCACTTCACCGGTTCCAAAGAGCACAACGTCGCCATGCGCTCACGCGCCAAAGAGCATGACTTGAAAATGAATGAATATGGGCTTTTCCGGGGATCAGATGAAATAAATATTCCGTGCAAAGATGAAGCTGAAATTTTCAAGGTCTTGGGATTAGATTTCATTCCCCCCGAATTGCGGCAGGACATGGGCGAGATCGAAGCGGCCGAAAACCATGCGCTGCCGAAACTTGTGGAAGAGATCGATCTCCAAGGCACGCTCCACATGCATTCGACGTACAGCGACGGTCGCGGAACGATCGAAGAGATGGCGCTCGCCGCAGCCGCGCTCGGGTGGAGTTACATCGGGATCACCGACCACAGCAAATCCGCGGGTTATGCCGGTGGGATGCAGCTCACGACGATCGCGCGGCAACATGCCGAGATCGATGAGCTGAATCGCAAGCTCAAAGGGATGCGGATTTTTAAAGGCGTTGAGGTCGACATCTTGGCCGACGGCAGCCTGGATTACGATGACGATACGTTGCGTCTTTTTGATTTTGTCATCGCCTCAATTCACTCGCAGTTTACGATGCCTGAAGCAGAGATGACCGCCCGCATCTGCAAGGCCCTCCGCCATCCGCTCGTCGACATCTTGGCGCATCCGACCGGACGGTTGCTCTTGTCGCGTGAACCTTACGCGGTCAACCTGCCGACCGTGATTGAAGCTGCGGCCAAGCATCGCGTGGCGATTGAAATCAACGGCCATCCACAGCGATTGGACCTCGATTGGCGACTAGGGCGATTGGCGAAAGAGAAAGGCGTGAAAACCGTGCTTACTTCAGACGCCCACAGCCCGGACCAATTGATGAATGTGCGTTATAGTCTGAACATCGCCCGCAAAGGGTGGTGGGAAAAGAGCGATGTCTTGAACTGCTTGAGCGCCGATGATTTGAGCGCGTATTTTGCAAAAAGGCGATTATGAAATCCGCAGAAGAACGCGCCCCGGAAATTTTGAAACTCCTCGCCAAGGCCTATCCCGACGCGAAATGCGAGCTTGATTACGAAACGCCGCTGCAACTGTTGGTAGCGACGATTCTTTCCGCCCAGTGCACCGATGTGCGCGTGAATCAACTGACGCCGGAACTTTTTAAGAAATATCCCACCATGAAAGCTTTTGCCGAGTCAGAGCTTCCGGAGTTGGAAGAGGATATTCGTCCGACAGGATTTTATCGCAACAAGGCAAAAAACATTCAGCGCGCCTGTCTGCAGATGTTGGCCAATTACCAGGGTGAGGTTCCCGAAACCATGGAGGAACTCACGCAGCTTGCGGGCATCGGCCGCAAATCCGCAAATGTCCTGCTCGGGAATTGTTTCGAGACGCCGGGGGTGATTGTTGACACACATGTGTTGCGCATCGCCAAACGGCTGGGGTTTTCGATGCAGGACAATCCCGAAAAACTTGAGCTGGAGCTGCAGAAACTTGTGCCGCAACCAGCCTGGACGAAGTTTTCCACCCTGATCACCATCCATGGTCGTCGCTGCTGTTTTTCCCGGAAACCGGCGTGTGATCGTTGTCCGGTGGCGCACCTCTGTCCGTCTGCCAATAAAATTGGGTAAACCATGGCTGTGTTCGAGTCGCCGATAGTCGGTTTTGCTCATTCGCCACAAAACCGCTATCTGCGCTCTCAGGCGCGACTTTTAATGGCTGCCGAGGTCGCGCCTTGCGAGAGCCGCCTCTCACACATCCATGGTTTATCCCGTATTGACAGGCGAGGTTGTTGGTTGTTAGACGCCCAAGCGATAAAGAAGGAGAATGTGATGGCCAATAAAACCGACAAATTCGCTGATAACACCACGGGCAAGTTTTACGTGGACAGTCAGTGTATCGATTGCAACCTCTGCCGCGACACGGCCCCGGGGAATTTTGTGCACAACGAAACGGGCGGGTACTCGTTCGTCAAGAAACAGCCGACAACAGAAGAAGAAGCTGCTCGCTGCAAAGAAGCGATGGAAGCGTGTCCCGTGGAAGCAATTGGTTGTGATGGAGAATAATTTACTTTCCTGAACTCACGACAAAATCATCGTAATCACAGCCTGCTTTAGTGTGCGTGGCGTTGGCGTCAGTGAGAATTCCCACGCCGGTCGGATCCCGACCCAAATCTTCCCCAAACAATTCTTTATAATCTTTGACTACATCAATGGTGTGCGATTGCCACTGACCGACTTTTGCCGTTCCTTGATCGAGCACTTTGATTTTTAATGATCCTTCCCGCCGCGTGACAATCGTTCCCACCGGCAAACTAGAGCTCCACACATATTTGAGGGCCTTTCCGTCCAGACGGCCGATGCCAACCGAGACCCCGCAGGCGCTGTCATTGAGTTCATCGTTATTTTCAAATGCCCCTTGAGGCAGCGTTGTGGCTCTCCAGCGCCAGGACAGGATAGGATATTTTTTAATATCCCATTCAAAATGGTTGAAGATGATGATGGAATAGTCGTTGTCGTCGTAGGCCCGCAAAAAGCGTTCACCGGATTCTTCAGTGACTTTATACACCTTGAGCGCCTTGGAACGCTGAAACGGCCAGGTTCTCCAGGAAAGCGGCATTTTCCCGAGTTTGTAATTGCGGTTTTGAAAATCATCGACCGTCATCTGTGGAGTTGCGTTGACTTCCTTCAGTTCTCGCGCACCGGGGTTGGCGGCGATCAAGGCCGGAAATGGCTCTGCGGCCAGTGAGAGGACAGGAAAAACGAAAACAAAGAGAGCGATAAAAATCTTCATTTTTTTTATCTATCAGCAATCTGCATCTGACTCAAGAACCTCTTCGAAATCCGCGGGGAGGGGGCTTGTGAATTCCATGTCTTCGCCGGTCAAGGGATGGTGAAACGCGATGGCGTGGGCATGGAGAAAATGTCGAGAACTGTCGACCGAAGCTTTTCCGTAAACTTTATCCCCCACAATGGGGTGGCCAATGGAAGCCAGGTGCACGCGGATTTGGTGGCGGACCCCGGTGGAAATGTGAACACTAACGAAACTGTTCGGACCGTGATGCTCGAGTACTTCATATTCCGTGTGCGCCGGTCGGCCTTCGGGGGACACCACCATCTTTTTTTTCTTGCGAGGGTGGTGGGAGATGGGCGTCTCAATCACGCCTTGTTTCGGTGGATGACCGACCACGAAAGCGACGTATTCTTTTTCGATCAAGCCTTCTGCGAACTGCCGCCGCAAGATTTCGTACGTTCCTTTATTTTTCACGATGACCAGGAGTCCCGAGGTTTCGTTGTCCAGACGATGGACCAATCCAAAATCAGGCAGTTCTTTTTGGGCAGCCGGAAGTTGATCCGCCAAACAAGGCGAAATCTCGCCGGGAAGGCAGGGGATGCCCGCGGGTTTTTCGACGATGAGGAGGGCGTCGTCTTCGTAATGAATGAAAAGATCGTGCATGGCGGGGACCCTTCCCCTTTGTCCGTGAACGATGCAACGAAAATATATCCTCACAGAGAGTTGACATCCAATGCCATTATCGGCAAATCCGCGGTTCGCTGATGTAGGCAAAACCATTTCTCTGCAAAAGGTGTCTCGGATTTCCTCGCGAACGACATCTTAACGGCCGAAAAAGTGGAGAGTTAACCATATGGATACAGTTCGTTCTGTTTTTTTCCCCCTCCCTCTGCGTCTTCCGCCAGGGTCGTTGCCGTATCAAGATCAGCCGCTACTTTCTGAACCAGTATCGCGGATGAATGCATTTCCTTTATCACAGGGTATTCCCGCATTTCATGCACCGACTTCAATTTTATTGCGAAGGAACTCATCGCAAGAACTGATTGTTCGCGACGCTGTACACATCGTGCAGCATCACGGAGCATCGGAAATCTTTCAACAGGCCGCTCGTTTTTCAGGAAGTTCGATCCGCATCCACACCGGCCCTGTTTCGTATCACACCCAACGGCGTTCAGTATTGGATTTGTGGGCAAATTTACTCGATCGCGTTTCAGCTTCGCGTGCATTGTCGATGCACTTCCCCATGGGCTCCGTACTGCGACGTGAGTATCCAAAGGATGAAACTACTGCGACGTCCGTGTTTGATTTCCGAGAGGCAGGCGCAAAAGAAGCAACTTTGGTGTTGAAATCTTTTCAGCAGCGGCCTTGGCAAAATGTAAAGGTCATCATCGATGACCAGTTGCTTCATCAACTTCTGCTTTGGAGCTATGAAATTTACAGTCAAGAGACCAAGCGACTTCGGCCGGATTACGACCATCTCATGGACATTCAAGCGAAAATAAAGAACGGCAAGCAACTCTCTGATGAAGAAAGATCGTGGCTTCGAGGGAAAAAAGCAATCTTTGTCGAGAGAATGGAAGCTTATGAAGCCTTGTTGGATGTATGGCGGAAAGCACCTGTCGACTGTGAATTCGTGAACGACAAGGTTCTACGTGATTTCTGTCATGATCTCATCCGCTGTGCGGCCGTGTGGAGTAATTTTACCACCTATGTTGATTTTCCGTTGAAAGGAAGGGCGATGCAGGACGGATTATTTCAACGGCTTATTGTATTTCGTGGTGGCCATAAAATTCAATATGCGCTCACCGAAGGCAGTCTCGTGGCTCTGTCTCACGCGTTGGCAGCAGGAGTAGGGATTGAAGTCCACAATAAAGATAACATCGGGGATTTTCTGGCCATCGTTCATCCGAAATTCCCCATAGGCATTGCGACCGATATCATTGCTGAGATCGTGAACCATAGGATTGAAAATCGTGATTCCGATAAGCCTGAAAAAAAGATTGATCTCTCTCTGCAGTTGCTGAGCGATGGGGCAGTCGAAATCAATGTGAGTGACAATGGTCTCGGCCGTCAAGATGGGGGAACCCTCATGCCGGTGGTGAGCAGCTTACATTCTTTGGATTGGGGATCGCTGTGGTTGAATAGTCAACCCGGTGAAGGATCAACGCTGCGCTTTGTCATTCCCGCTTTGCATATTGTTTTTATCAAGCCGGATCTGAAGACTCAGCTTTCCCGGGAGAATGAAAGTCCATATCTTCGTGCCCAACGCTATCGCACTGAAGGCTTTATTGAACTTTTCCACACTGCAACTGCAAATCCGCATGGGTAATGTGAAAGCGGTCGTGCAAAATGCCTTGCGCACGATGCCGAATGTTGTCGGCCTCTGAAAGTGGCATGTCATTCAGATCGATGTGAGCGGTCATGACGTACAAATTCTTGGTGAGCTCCCAGACATGGATGTGATGGACATCGCAAATCTCGGGAATCCCCGCAATCAACGTTTGCTGAATGTCTTCATGGGAAATTCCTTTGGGTGTTGATTGCAAAAGGACGTTGATGGCGTCTTTGATAAGCCCTAATGCCCAGTACGCAATGGCCACGGCGATGAGAACGGAAGCAATAGGATCGGCGGCTGTCCAGCCAGTAGAGAGAATAATAATGGCTGCAATGATAACCCCGACAGAAGAGAGTAAATCTGACAAGACATGGATAAAGGCACTTTTGGCATTGATGTCGTCGTGGGTAATATCTTTCAAAATGACTGCAGTGGCGATGTTCACCACGAGCCCGATGATGGCGATGATGAACATGGGCGTGGATTGAATGTTTTCTGGAGAGAGAAAACGATGATAGGCTTCGTGTCCAATCCATACAACAATGAAGAGAACGGTGAAACCGTTGACTAAAGCCGCAAGAATTTCTGCGCGATACCATCCAAAGCTTCGTGCTTCTGTCGCGGGTTTCATCGAGAGGACGACGGCACCATAGCTGAGTCCCAATGCAAAAAGATGGGTGAGCATATGTCCGGCGTCGGACACCAGCGCCAGTGATCCCGTCCACCAACCGCCGAAGGCCTCCAAAATCATGGTGACCGCCGTAATGATGATCGCGATCAAAAAGCGGCGCTGCTTGAGTTTCCCCAGTGGGTCGAGAGTCCGTTCGCCAATGGCCAAACATTCAATGTGGCGTTTACCGTCTTCGGTGTGTCGGTGAAAGTCGTGCATAGAGAATCCTTGTTATCGAAGGGAAATCCCGAATTTTTCCGGATGCTTCATGAATTTCTTTATGGCGTTGAGAAAGGTATCAATGTCCTTCGTATGTTTCTTGATAATGTTGTGCAGTCGTTTGGCGTCGATATCTGCATAATGATGCACTAGGATATTCCTCATGCCTGCCATGGGGACGAGAGCTTTCGCACAGAAAGCCTTTGGGACGATTCCCTGTTCCCCCATTTTTCGGGCGACTTCTTTGTATTCATTGGCACGGGCACCGGGCAGTCGCGACAAAATGTGGCTTGAAATATGAAAGATACCTTCCAAGGCAAGTCGCAAGTGATGTTGCGCGAGATCAAAAGCATCTCCTTCGGAAAATTCTTTGAAGGGCAGTTTTGCAAGCTCTTCGAGTTTTTGAATATTTCGGCGCATGCCATCGACGCGCGGCATGATGGCTTCGCGTTCAACGGGGAGCATGTTCATAAGGCCTCCAAAATGGCTTGATCGAATTTGTCGAGGATCGGACGAAAGTCGCAGTAGAGAAGCGTTGTCTGCTGTTCAAAGGCGAGGCGTGCCGATGGATCGGCATCAAACAGCACTTTTCCATACTGAACCACATGAAAACGAAGTTCGAGACCGATGTCGCGTAAAAACACAATATCGATGACGTCATTTTTAAGCGTGCGCGGGGAGATGTCAGAGAATATATCGTATAAGTGCACATACAAGTCATCACCGCGTTTATGCCCCTGATCCTTTGCGAGGACAGCGTAATCGTAGTCGGAAAGCGGATGCTCTT